>JAGPCI010000314.1 GCA_018058165.1 Bacteroidia bacterium | reverse complement strand
AGTTGATGAGAAAAACAATGAGTTGGGTTTGATGGAAAAACATGAGGCCCATCAAAAAGCATTGTTGCATCGTGCATTTAGTGTTTTTGTATTTAATGATAAAGGAGAATTATTAATGCAACAGCGTGCATTAAGTAAATATCATAGTGCGGGTTTATGGACAAATACTTGTTGCAGTCATCCTCGTGCAAACGAAAAAACAAAAGATGCAGCAAACCGTAGATTAATGGAAGAAATGGGCTTTGATTGCGAATTAACTGAGAAGTTTAGCTTTTTATACAAAGCACCTTTCGACAATGGATTAACCGAACACGAATTAGATTTTATTTATATAGGTGTTTATAATGGCACTCCAAAAATTAATGTTCATGAGGTAAATGCTTATAAATGGGTTACATTAGATAATGTGGTAAAAGATGCCAATACAAATCCTGAAATATATACCGAGTGGTTTAAAATTATTTTAAAGGAGTACATCAATCACATATAGTTTTAATTGTTATAAAACTAAAAAGCCACTTAATTTCTTAAATTAAGTGGCTTTTTTAAGCTAAAAGTTTAGCTTAAAATCTTTCAAAACCATTAAAGAAAAAAGCTGCTTCAATAGCTGCATTCTCATCGCTATCACTTCCGTGTACTGCATTTGCATCAATTGATTTTGCATATAAGTTACGTATTGTTCCAGCCTCAGCTTTTGATGGATCAGTTGCGCCAATTACTTCACGGAAACTTAATACTGCATTGTCTTTTTCTAAAATTGCAGCTACAATTGGTCCTGAGCTCATAAACTCAACTAAGTCTTTGTAAAACGGACGCTCGTTGTGTACAGCATAAAATTCGCCTGCTTTTTCAGCACTTAAACGTGTGTACTTCATGGCTACAATCTTGTATCCTTTGCCAATAATATGATCAATAATTTTGCCCATATTTCCGTTTGCTACTGCATCTGGCTTTATCATGGTAAATGTTAATTTTCCGCTCATTTTGTTTGTTTTTAGTATTTTTTCAGGCCGCAAAAGTAGCATATTATTAGCCATATATGCTAAATTTTTTTGGTATTGATAACAAGTTTATTTGGCTGTAATTGTTAAACTTAAAAAAATCTATTTAAACTGTGGCTTATAAACCTAAATTTGCCCTGTGAAAAATATCAATCCACTTCGTAAAACCATCGGAATAATTGGTGGCGGTCAGCTTGGCCGAATGATGATTGAAGAATCGCTAAGGTTAAATAACGATTTTAATATCCTTGATGCTGCCGATTGTTCGTGTGCCGCATTAGCCAAAAATCATATTGTTGGTAAATTAACCGATGGCGATGCTATTCGTAAATTAGCACAAATTAGTGATGTGCTAACGTTTGAAATTGAACATGTTGATGTAGATACTTTATTGCTATTAGAAGCCGATGGTAAAGAGGTTATTCCTTCTCCTAAGGTGTTACAAATAATACAAGATAAAGGTATTCAGAAACAATTTTTTATAGATAATAATATTCCTACCGCACCATTTCAGTTGGTAAATACCTCGCAAGAATGGATTGATACGATAAACAAATTTGGTGGCGAAAAATTAGTAGCTAAATCACGTAAAGATGGCTATGATGGCAAGGGTGTTACTATTTTTAAAACTGCCGAGGTTTTATCAAGCCCCAAAAACATTCCTTTTAATTCGCCTAGTTTAATTGAGGTTTTTATTCCATGCCAAAAAGAAATATCTGTTATGGTAGCCCGCGATACAGAAGGAAATATTAAAACTTGGCCAGTGGTTGAAATGGAGTTTGATCCATCAGCTAATTTGGTTACTTTTTTAGATTGTCCTGCTACTTTATCAAACCAACACGAAGAAAACGCAAGGAACATTGCATTGCATACCATCCAAAAATTAAATGGCATTGGCGTATTTGCTGTTGAAATGTTTTTGACAATTGATGGGCAAATTTTAGTGAATGAAGTTGCACCTCGTCCCCACAATTCTGGGCATCATACCATCGAAGCTTGTTATACTTCGCAGTTCGAGCAATTGGTTCGTATCTTAATTGGTTTGCCACTAGGTAGTACCAATTTAATTCAACCTGCTGTAATGATGAATTTATTAGGCGCAGAAGATTTTAGTGGAATTTATCGCCTGCAAGGATTAGAAGAAGTGAGTGGAATTGAAGGCGTTTATGTTCATTTATATGGCAAAACAGAAAGTAAACCTATGCGCAAAATGGGCCATATTACAGTAACTGCACCTACATTAACCGAAGCTAAAAATAAGGCCTTGCAAGTAAGTAAACTTGTTAAGTTTGTTGCTAATTAAAAATATACAATATGAAAACAGTTGGAATTATAATGGGTAGTGATAGTGATTTGGAAGTGATGGAAGAAGCTGCCAAAATTTTAAATCATTTTAAAGTTGAATTCGAAATCACGGTTGTATCTGCTCATCGCACACCCGAGCGTATGTTTGAGTATGCAAAAACAGCTCGCGAGCGTGGCTTAAAAGTAATTATTGCTGGTGCTGGTGGAGCAGCGCATTTGCCAGGTATGGTTGCATCAATAACTACGTTGCCTGTAATTGGTGTTCCTGTTAAATTAAAAGCTTTGGATGGGATGGATTCGTTATTGTCTATTGTTCAAATGCCAGGAGGCGTGCCGGTTGCAACTGTTGCTATTAATAATGCAAAAAATGCAGGTTTATTAGCGGTGCAAATATTAGCCACCCATAGCAATCATTTAAATGATGCAATGCAGCTTTATAAGGATAACATGAAAGAAGAAGTGCTAGTAAAAGCAAAAAAGGTGGAACAAGGCCGTCAAAAAATTGGCTTTTAAAAAGCTATAATATTACATTAAAAAAGAGGTTGATACATCATATATCAACCTCTTTTTATTTTATGAAACCTATATTTTGCTAATTTCAGCAATTGATAAATCTAAGATTATTCTATTTCGCTAATTTTAATGGCATTGGTTCTAGGCCTATCTTTAATGGGCATACTAGCGGTATTTATTACCAAATCACCTGCTTTAATTAAACCTCTTTCTTTTAAAA
>JAGPCI010000067.1 GCA_018058165.1 Bacteroidia bacterium | reverse complement strand
TATTGGCTTCTTCGCTTCTTAATAAAACATAATTTGCAAGTGGCGCAGTACCTATAAAATTAAAAGTATCCATTGCAGCCATGCAGCTCCAAACCGCAGTACCATGCTCGTCATCATTAAATACATTTTGTTCCATATCCACAAAATCGTAAGTAGTTATAACTTTACTCATGGCATGTTTTAAAACCGGATGCACATTGGCCCTTAAAAAACCAGCATCAATCACGGCAATTGTAACACCTTTACCGGCCAAGCCAATATTATGCAATGTATTTATATTGTTTATTTCAGCTTGCTTTAGCCCTTGTCCATAAACATTGCTATCACGCTTGTTTTTTTCGAATTTCTTATCAAACTTTTGCTCTAAAACAGCAATTCGTTCATCTAAATCAACTTGGCTTTTGGGCTTTAAATGTGTTGTGCCATATCCAACATAATTTACACTTTTTACACCTTTAATTTTTTGTAAAGTGTCGATTGCATTTTTAGTATCGGCAAGCACAATAGCACAATTAAACCATTTGCTGGCATTATGTACTTTGTATCCTAATTGATTAATAGCATTAAGATAATTTACATCTACAGGAAAATCGAGTGGTGTAATGGCAATTTGCTGCCTATTTTTTCGAGTAATTGCTTTGGGTGATAAAAAAACTGTTGGCCTATTTACATCGTATATCGAAGTATCTTTATCAATAAAAAAAACGGCAAATTTGTGTACTATTTTTGTTTGAGCTACGGCAATATTAATTGAATATAAAAGTGTTAATATTGCCAAACAAAACCAGCCAAAAAACTTCATATTATGGGGTATAACTGGTTAAGGATAATTTATACCTAAACCCTTTAGTACCGCTAGTTTGGGTGTTTAACGAATCATACATTAACTCAACCCTACCAATATTTTCTGCATAAGTTTGGTAACGTTTTATCTCCTCAATAAAGTTACTAACATTTGACTCTTCAACCTTAACACTTTTTACGGTATTGTTTTGAAAAACATAAGGTGTTTCAAACTCCACAATTTTGTAAATTTGATTGCCTTGTGCATTAAACAGATTACCATCCCACATATTGCGTGCCTTTAATGGAAAAACTAATCTTACAAAACGGTTATTCTCTTCAACCCTTTTTGCTTTATTATCTACAATTTGTGCGGCAAAGTTTCTTACTTGTTGCCAAGTATCACTGTCATGCATTCTATAATATCTATTTATGATATAAAGTGGTTGGCCCATATCATCTTCTATTGTTTCTGCAATATGTTCTTTGTATTGGTAGTAAAAAGTATCAATGGCTTGCGATGGACCGTTGTCATCATAAGCAATAGAATCAACCTTATAAATCCATGTGCTGCCAATGTTTAATGGAAAATAATTATACCCAATTTGTGGTGCTACAGTTGCATCGTCATCATTACGATTACACCCAATAAAAACTGATAATACGAGTAATAAAAAAGCTATTTTTTTCATCAATAAGTTGTAAACGAATATAAACGTAATTTGTTATTTATTACACAATAAAACTACTCTCTATCCAACCTCCACCAACAACGTCATCACCCTCATAAAACACAGCCGATTGGCCAGGTGCAATTCCTTTTACATCTGCATCAAAAGTAACTTTCATGCGGTTTCCTTCTTGGTGTAAGGTGCTTAGAGTACCCGCATTTTTATACCTTATTTTAGTAATAGCTTCTAATGGATTTGTAAGTGATGCGTACTTACCCATATTTATGCCCCTAACCCACATACCGTTTCTATTTAACTCTTCCTCCTTACCAAGCACAACAGTGTTGGTTTCGGGATGAATAGATACAACATACATTGGTTCGCCTAATGCAATTTCTAGCCCCTTACGCTGACCAATGGTATAAAATGGATAACCCTTGTGTTTGCCTAAAATATTTCCTTGTAAGTTTACAAAATTACCGCCATCTACCCGTTGTTCTAAACCTTCTACCCTACGCTTTAAAAATCCTCGATAATCATTATCGGGCACAAAACAGATCTCGTAACTCTCACTCTTTTTTACCAATTCATCATAGCCCATATCTAAAGCCATTTGACGAATTTCACTTTTACGATATTTACCCAAGGGAAACTGTGTACGCGATAAACTTTTTTGAGTTAAACCCCACAAAACATAAGATTGATCCTTGTTTTCGTCTAAACCCTTGCTAACCACAAATCGGTTATTTTCTTCTCGTATGTTAGCATAATGGCCGGTAGCAATAAAATCACAATCTAATTGATTAGCTCTTTTTAATAATGCTTCCCATTTAATATGTGTATTACACAGCACGCATGGATTTGGTGTGCGGCCCGCTAGATATTCATCAACAAAATTTTCAATTACAAAATCACCAAACTCATCTCTAATATCTAAAATCATGTGATGAATGCCATGCTTAACTGCTATGCTACGTGCATCGTTAATAGAATCTAAACTACAACAGCCAGTTTCTTTTTTGCTACCTCCACTGGTTTCATAATCCCAGGTTTTCATTGTTACACCTACTACATCGTAGCCTTCTTCGCGAAGCATAACTGCGGTAACTGTACTGTCTAGGCCACCACTCATGGCCACTAAAATTTTTCCGTGTTTACTCATAGTTTCAAAACATTGCAGGGTAAATAGCCCTGTTGATTGAATAATTTAATTTATAGTTGGCAAAGGTATAACGGTTTTATTGATAACAAGAATTTAATTTTTTATGGCAATTAAACCATCTTGTTTAAATTGTATCATAACCACAAAATATAATTAACACACAATATGAAAACACCATTTAAATTAGTTGCAATAGCATTAGTAATGTTATTTAGCACTGCCACTTTTGCTCAAGGGCAAAAAAAACACGGTCAGAAAATGAATAAAGACAGTGCATTTGCCAAAATTAGCACCCGCTTACAACTTACAACTGATCAACAAACAAAGTTAAAGGAGATTCGTAAACAAAATCAAACCGAAATAAAGGCTGTAAGAGAAGCCAACAAAACTGCGAGCAAAGAAGATAAACGCAAAGCAATTGTAGCCCAGTTTCAAAAAAATGACAGCAGAATTAAACAAGTATTAAATGAAACCCAGAAAGTTGAATACGACAAAATTAAAGCTGAGAAAAAAGCTGAAATGAAAAAAAGAAGGGCGGAGAATAAACAAAACGGAAATAAAAAAGGTAAAAAAAGGGCACCAGCAGAAATTAAACCCGACAACTTACCAAACGAGATAGATGAAGAAGACGTTTTAGATGATGGAATATTGTAATTAAAAAAAGGGCTTAGGCCCTTTTTTTGTGCCCGAATTTATCTTAAATCACTAATCCCTTTTTTAGAAGGCTGCTTGTTTTGTTGCCCAACTTTTTTTTATTAAACTCGCTTACAGAAACAATTCCATGTAATACATTAGTTAAAAAAAACTCGTCAGCCACTTCTAACTCTTTTATTTCAAGAGGTTTTTCTTCAATTAATATTCCATTTGAAAGGGCAAATTGCAAAACTGCCTCACGCATTATGCCAGCCACTGGCCCTTCGGATAATGGTGGTGTATAAATTTTTTCATCTTTAACCCAAAACACATTGCTACTATTTGCTTCTGCAATCCGTTGGTGTTGATTTAAAATTAATACATCCTCAAAACCATTTTCTTTAGCATATTTCGCAGCCATCACATAAATTAATGCATTGCCACTTTTTAAGTTTGATAAACTACAACACGATTTGTATTGCAATTGATAAACACCAACCTTTGTTAAATCACTTTTAGGCTCTGGAAGTGGCCACGATTCTACAGAAAATAACGCATCATTACCACTTGGCAGATAAAATCCGTTTCCTTGCCTGTACATAACTAGCCTAACCCTAGCATTTTTTTCAAGTACTAATTTATCTAACAATTCAACAAAATAGGCAGTAGACCAATTACCAGGCAAGCTTATTCCCAATAACTCAGCACCTACCTTTAATCTATTAGCATGTAGACTGGCATAATTTATTTTACCATCAGTTTTCCTAATGGTTTCAAACAATAAATCACCATAAATAAAGGCTCGGTTGTTACCCATAACACACGAAATAAATCAATATCTTAGCAATAAAAAATTTAACCTAATCAAAAACTTAAAATGCCTACATTTGCGCTACTTTTTAAAATTGAAATATTAACTAAAATGCGTTTAGCATTTATAAAATTAAATAATACATGAAAGAAGTTTTTATCGTATCAGTAGCACGCACACCAGTTGGTACATTTGGTGGTGCTTTAGCTGGATTTTCAGCAACTCAACTTGGTGCAATTGCAATTAAAGGCGCTTTGGCTAAGGTAAATATTAACCCCGAGTTGGTTAATGAAGTTTTTATGGGCAATGTTCTAAGTGCAAATGTAGGTCAAGCTCCAGCCACGCAAGCTATGATTGCTGCTGGAATTCCTAATACCGTTCCATCAACTACTATCAACAAAGTATGTGCATCGGGCAGTAAGGCAATTATGTTAGGTGCACAAAGTATTATGCTTGGCGCTAATGATGTAGTTGTAGCTGGTGGTATGGAAAGCATGAGCAATGTGCCTTATTACTTAGACAAAGCACGTAATGGATACCGTTTAGGAAACGGGCAAGTTATCGATGGTTTGGTTAAAGATGGTTTGTGGGATGTTTACAGCGATTTTCACATGGGCAACGCTGGAGAATTGTGTGCACGTGAGCATAATATTACGCGTGAAGAACAAGATGAATTTGCCATGGAAAGTTATACTAGAGCTAAAGCTGCTTTTGCTAAAAAAGGTTTTAGTGAGGAGATAATTCCTGTTGAAATTCCTGTTCGCGGTAAAGACCCAATTGTAATGACAGAAGATGAGCAGTACAGTAAAGCAAATTTTGACAAAATGAAAACGTTAAAACCTGCTTTTGATAAAACAGGAACTGTAACAGCCGGAAATGCTTCTCCTTTAAGTGATGGCGCTAGTGCTTTAGTGTTAATGAGTGGTGAAAAAGTGAAAGAATTAGGATTAAAACCAATTGCACAAATTATTGGTTTTGCCGATGCAGCTCACGCACCCGAGTGGTTTACAACTGCACCATCTTTGGCTGTACCAAAAGCTTTAAAAATGGCCGGGGTTGATATTAAAGATGTAGATTATTTTGAATTTAACGAAGCTTTTGCGGTTGTAGGTATCATCAATAATCGTTTATTAGGTGTTGATAGCAGCAAAGTAAACGTATATGGTGGAGCAATTGCTTTGGGCCATGCACTTGGTAATAGCGGAAGCAGAATTGTAGCAACATTAACAAGCATATTGCACAACGAAGGCGGAACAATTGGTGTTACCGGCATTTGTAATGGTGGCGGTGGTGCTTCGGCATTGGTAATTAAAAAAGTATAACGTTATATTTATTTCATTAAAAAGCACCTCAAAAGGTGCTTTTTTTGTATACTTGTTTTTTAAATAAAAGGTTAACAAAATGAGAAAAACAATAATTACATCGTTAATTTTAGGTGCTGTGTTAACAGTAAACACCTCTTGCCAAAAAGATGATGATGGTGCAAACCCAAGTTCAACTAACACTTCAACTAAAACTTACGTAAGCGGAATCAGTTATGTAAAAATTGGTAGCACAACCCAAAACTTTACAAATGCAATAGCTTATAAAGACAGCGCAACTCTAGGTAAATTTGTGGCATTTAGCGAAAATGACTCTATGAGTATTTCGGTAATTTTTGGCAGTACAGCAATACCAACATCAAACCAAACCTATACAATTACAAGCAACATAGGTGGAGGAATTGCAGCAAATGAAGTTTATGTTTCAGTTTATAATTATGTAGGCGATGACAAAGAGTATCTAGCTCAATCTGGTAGTGTAGATTTTGCAATTACCAACGGAAACATAACCATAAGCGGTGCTAATATTCCTACCGTTACAGCCCCCGACCCAGCTATTACCAATCTCGAATTTAGTTTTCAATTAAAATAATATTTACAGAAAGTGGCTTTGAAAAACAAAGCCACTTTTTTTATGCAGTTTTATGATGTTTGCTCGTAGGTTTTTATGATATTTACACCCAATATGAAAATTATTGTTACAGTCTTATTATTAATATCGGGTTTTGTTAACTCGCAAGTGGTTCTTGCTCAAAAAGCACCAACTTATCAAACTAACCGTATTGATTCTTTAAGCTTAGATTCTTTAAATGATATTCAATTTAGGCTGCTAGATTTAGGCAGGATAATGATTACATCAAGTGATGAGCAAGAAAGATTAACTTCTGCTTACCATTTTGTAAAAAGTTTTGTTAGAGCGTTGCGCATATCAAACTCGTACTTTTATAATTTTGATACCATTAAAAACATATCAGTTCTGGAATCGCCTGATAATAAATTTAGGGTGTTAACCTGGAACTTAGCACTTAACAACGAAACTTTTCGTAATTACGGAGTTATACAGCTTAACCCTGATTATATCAAAACAATTAAAGATACATCAAATTTACGTCCATATTATCCATTAATTGATAAGTCTGAATTATTTAAAAATGCACTCGATACCACTGTGGATAACGAGCATTGGTATGGCGCTTTATATTATAAAATTGCTGCAAATACCTATAAAAAACAAACTTATTACACACTACTTGGTTGGGATGGAAACACCAAAATGAGTAACAAAAAAATTGTCGAGTCGTTTTATTTTGAAAACAATAAACCAAGATTTGGTGCGCCAATTTTTGACCTTAAAGATAAACGTTTTAAACAGCCATTAAAACGTATGATATTTGAATTTAATAATAGTGCAAGTATGGTATTACGTTTTGAGCCTACTAAGGGAATTTTAGTGCAAGAAAACGTAGCACCCACAAGACCTGAAGATTACGGACATCCTGAAACTTATGTGCCAGATGGAAGTTACGACTTTTATAAATTCAACAAAAAAACCGGTACCTGGGAAAAACAAACCGGCATGTTAAGTGAATTTGATATGCAAAAGTAAAATGATATTACAAAAACAACTTTTCGTTGGTATAGATATGTGTTGCATTTAAATCAAGTGCAGCATAATGCCTCATTGCTTTAGCAACTGTTTCAACAGGAATTGCCTTTGCCTTTTTTAAAGGACCAAAGAATAAAAATCCAGTGTACTTCATGATGACTTGGCCAACCCATTCTCCAAATCTAAATGCAACACGTTTGGTTAATAATAAACTTGGTCTAACTACTATAAGTGTTTTAAAATTTAAAAATCCTAAATCACGCTCAACTTCACCTTTAACTTTATTATAAAATATTGCAGATTTGGGATTTGCACCCATAGCAGAAACTAATATAAATTGATGTGCGCCATTGCGTTGGCATATTTGTGCAGTTTCAAGCACATAATCATGATCTATTTTATAAAATGTTTCTTTAGTGCCTGCATCTTTAATGGTAGTTCCTAAGCAACAAAATATATCATCGGCAGCCATTTGTTGGCTATAATCGACCAATTTATCAAAATCAACCAAAACTACCGCTAACTTGTGGTGTTTAATAGTTAATGGCTTACGTGTTAAAACTATTACTTTACCATAATTACCATCTTCAATTAGCTGATAAACCAAGGCTTTTCCTATTGCCCCTGTTGCTCCTACTACCAATGCCGTTCTCATTCTATTATATATGATGCTTTATTTATTAGCAAATTTAACAATAATACCGAAAGCATATAAGAATAGTAATTTTCAAACTACTAATTGATTTGCAGCATTCTATTTTTAATTAATAAAACACTTATCAAAAATAAAAAAAGTGAATAAAACAAGGCTAACTCAACTGTAATATTTACCCTAAAAATCAATTATGACTAATTAATGACTTGAAAATGAGCAGTTGGAACAAATATTGAACACTTCGCAAATAGGCTGCGAAGCAACAGACAAACTTTGTACACAGAAATTAAAACAAAAAACGTCATGAAAACACTAGAGCAAATGGTTTACACCGTAAAACCTACCCAGATTTTAGACAACGCCTTACAGACTTTACACCGCGGTGAATTTACAGAAGCACTTCACCTATTTAACATGGTGTTATTATTTGATGCAAATAATAAAGTAGCACAAATCAAGCGTGCCCTTTGTTATATGTATCTTGGTAAATTAAAATCAGCCAAAGCCATTCTAGCACAAATGCTAGAAAACGGAGAAAACGACCCTGAAGTTTATTTTCATCTAGCCGAATTATATAAAATAAACCTTAACTACGAAATTGCATTAACATTTTTGGTTAAAGCACTTGAAATAGATAACAATAACACCAACTATTTATTTATGGCTGCTGAGTTATGTTACCTTCAAAAAGATTATGATGAAGCATATTACTTTATTAACAAAGCCATTATCGAAAGTCCGTTTAGGAAAGACCTTTATTATTGGAGAGCTTTAATATTTGTTAAATATAACAAACCACAAATTGCCTTAGGTGATTTAAATAAAGCCTTGAGTATTGACGAACATTATGCTGATGCTTACCGCTTAAGAGCACATTGTAAAATGCTTTTAGGTGATATTGAAAATTATTTAAAAGACCTAAAACTTGCCCAAAATGTGGCAGATTACAACCACAACCAACGTTTAGCTGCTTAATTGCCATGTTTTAAAATGTTGGTTTTGATTACACAAAAGGTCGCTCGATAAAATATTGAGCGACTTTTTTTTGCATGATATTTTTAACGTGGATAAACTATAGGTTACTCACATGTTATGCACTATTTAAAATAAAATGTGAATAACTGGTATTTAGCAACCAAATTTTGTTTGTATCTATTCAAGCATAATTTCGGGCAAACCGCCCAAGTATTGTATATTTACAGCAAGTTAATAGCAAAATATTAACGCTGATTATCAATAGTTTAAACACAAAAAATATAATGGAAGAAAAAGTAACCATATTAGCGAAGAGAAAAAATACTGCATTTTTGTTTGATTATTTAATGGATCAAAAAGTTGTATTTACAACTTCTCCTCGTCCAATGATTAATGATGAGTTTGAAGTGGATGTGCAGATTAGCAGCATAAAACAAGCCATTGCATTAGGTATGTTTTTAAAAGAAAACAAGTATGATGTTTTTGGATTAGGTGAATTTACCAAGGTTAAAACTATACCTAACAATGGTGCAGCTAAAAAATCAGAAGTTAAACATGATTTAAATGCTGCAAATGTTGCTGAAGAAAATGCCCCATTATTAAACTTTTAATTACAACCACGATTTTGATTACCATGTTTTAATAGTTTAATTGTTTCTATTTTTTTGATTTACACAATAAAGCCCTCGATAAATCGAGGGCTTTATTGTTTTTGAAATGTTATTGTTGAGACGCTTCCATTAAATACGCTTTTATAAATTGATCCAAATCACCGTTCATAACTCCAGTTACATCACTAGTTTCCAAATCAGTACGTAAATCTTTTACTAACTTATAAGGATGGAAAACATAATTACGTATTTGCGACCCCCATTCTATTCGTTTTTTTCCCGCTTCAACAAGTTGTTTTGCCTCATTTCTTTTACGAAGCTCTAATTCATATAACTGAGACTTTAACATTTTATATGCCCTTTCCTTATTGGCACTTTGGCTGCGTTCTATCTGGCACACAATTACAATACCACTTGGTTTATGGGTTAATTGTACTTTAGTTTCTACCTTATTTACATTTTGCCCACCTGCGCCACCACTCCTCGAAGTTTGTATTTCAATGTCGGCATCTTTTATTTCAATCTCAATGGTATCATCAATAATTGGATAGCAGTATACCGAAGCAAATGAAGTGTGTCTTCTGGCATTCGCATCAAAAGGAGAAATCCTAACCAAACGATGAACACCATTTTCACCCTTCAAATATCCGTAAGCAAAATTACCTTCAACCTCAATCGAACAAGATTTTATCCCAGCTCCATCACCAGCTTGCTCTTCTACAACGCTTGCTTTAAAACCCTGCTTATCGCAATACATAATATACATACGCATCAGCATTTCAGCCCAATCTTGGCTTTCGGTTCCACCAGCACCAGAGTTTATTTGTAAAATACAATTAAATTGGTCTTCTTCACCACTTAACATATTTTTTAGCTCTAGGCTTTCTACAATATCTAAAGCACGTTTGTAGGTTGTATCTAACTCTTCTTCGGTAACTTCATTTAAAGTATAAAACTCATGTAATACAGTTAAATCTTCAACAGCAACTTGAGCTTCTGCGTATGCATCAGTCCAAATTTTCTTTTGTTTAATCCTTTTTAAAATTTGTTCGGCACGTTTAGCATCATCCCAAAAAGAAGCTTGCAAAGTTTGGTTTTCTTCGTCTTGTATTAATAGTAACTTTCCATCAACGTCAAAGATACCCCCTCAGGTCTTCTACCCTTAACTTTAGTGCTTTTAATTGCTCAACAGTCATGTTTAATTGTTTATTTTTTTGATATAAAAAAAAGGGTTGAATTAAATCCAACCCTTTTTAAATTAAATATTTTAAATACTAGCGAATAGCACCTTCAAATGTAGGGTTACCAAATAACTTGATAAATTCTACATCTTCTTTAGCAAATTGGCGAACAGCACCGTTTAATTGTACTGCACGAGTTAAGTT
>JAGPCI010000313.1 GCA_018058165.1 Bacteroidia bacterium | reverse complement strand
AGCCAATGGTAGTTGCAGGTAATATCATCCAATTATCAAGTTGGGCATTCCAAATAAAATTATTGTGCAATACATACACACCAAGTACGGCAACCGGACCAAAAAATATAAAAACAAAAACATCGCCCCAACCACTGTAACCATAAGCGCTTTTACCAACAGTGTATTTTATAGCAGCAGCAATACACGCAATGCCTATTATAAAAAACAACATAAATGCATAATTAATTTGTCCTTTAGCAGCTATATAAAGTAAAGTAATTCCGCTTGCTAAACATAAAACTACAAATACCACAATGGCAATTAGCATGGCCTTAGGCGTAATGTGGCCACTTTGCAAAGCGCGGGTATTCCCAACCCTATTTTGGTTGTCGGTACCTTTTGTAAAGTCGCCATAATCGTTGGCTAAGTTGCTTAATATTTGCAACAATACTGCAGTAACCAATGCTAAAATTGTAATGGATAAAGGAGAGTTAATCCCATTTAAATTAGCCAAAGCGCTTCCCATTAATATACCCGACATTGCCAATGGCAATGTGCGTAGACGCATTGCACTAATCCACGTTTTTAGTTTAGACATGTATTAAAATTTTCTTTTACTTTTATAATTAAACTAGCACTAATTGGTTAAACAATTGGTGCAATTTTGTTTCGGCATTATCGCAAAAGCCTGGGTGAGTTTTTGATGTTTGAATAACAGTGCTTCGTTTTGCAGTAAGCCATTTAAAGCGCGATTGCACATCGAGTGAAGCGATAGTGCCTGCTTGATTATTGCCCACACAAATCTTTTCAAAAGCATTTAAATGTTGTTTAATTTCATCCAAATCTGCCCAAGGAAAAGCGTTTAAAATTCTGGCTTCATCAAACCAAAACATTGCTTGCAAAAATTTACTTTTTTTACAAAATAACACCACACCCACGTTTAAACATTCACCACGTTCAACCTTGGGTACAATTTTAACAATGGCGTATTCAAATAAGTTTTTCTCTTGCATCAATAGCCTGATTTAAAAAGTGAATATGATTTGCCAAACGGTTATTTAAAAATTGCTCGTACACATTACTTACCTCACTGGCACTTAAGCCTACATTTGTTTCTGTTAACCAAACAGCAGGAATTGCACCTACAATTTGGTGAATAACTTGCTGATTAATAACAGACAACATAAACTCATTTACAGCTGCTAACTGCGAGGCCATTGGCAACAATACATGGTTATTTATTAAAGCAAAAGGCGATACAGCTTGTTGTTGCCAATTATCCCAAGAGTGATGAAAATACAGCGATGCACCATGATCTATCAACCATAAATTTTTATTCCATGATAACATGTTGGTATTTTTTACGGTTCTATCTACATTGGTTAAAAATGCATCAAGCCAAACAATTTTTGAAGCCAACAAAGCATCTGGTTGATTAACCAAAGCATCAAACGTAATAGAGCCAGTTAAAAAATGAACTCCTAAATTTAAACCAACACTGGCTTTAAGTAAATCCTGAATCTCTTCGTCAGGTTCGGTTCTTCCAAAAGCTTCATCAAGTGTTGCAAAAACCAATTCGGGCGTGTTTAAACCCGCAGCACGGGCCAATTCACCACCAATAAAATCGGCAATAAGCGCTTTTACGCCTTGCCCTGCACCTTTAAATTTAATTACATATAAAAAACCATCATCGGCCTCAACCAACCCAGGCATAGAGCCACCTTCACGCAAGGGCGTAACGTATCGAGTTATGTTTACATTTCTAATATCCAAAGCCATATTTTAATAATTGTCAAAAGTAGGTAAACCCGTAAATAGGTTAACAAAAAACTTCGTGTATTTTTGCAACACTAAATACATGGCAAAAAATACATTACACGATACACACAAAAAACAGGAAACTGCTGTTTTGGTAGGTGTTGTAACCCAACAACAAAAAATAGAACAAGCCGAAGAATACTTAGATGAATTGGCTTTTTTAACCTTAACTGCTGGCGCAAGGGTGGTAAAACGTTTTTTACAGCGTTTAACAAAACCGCACTCGGGCACATTTGTGGGCGAGGGTAAATTACAAGAGATTGCTGCATTTGTGGTAGCAAACGAAATTGATATGGTAATTTTTGATGATGAACTTAGTCCATCGCAAATTCGTAATTTAGAGCAAACTTTAAACTGTAAAATATTAGATAGAAGTAATTTAATACTTGATATTTTTGCTACCAATGCACGCACTGCTCAAGCAAAAATGCAGGTTGAATTGGCTCAAGCACAATACTTACTTCCACGATTAACCCGTATGTGGACCCATTTAACCAAACACGCGGGAGGTATTGGTACACGCGGACCAGGAGAAAGTGAAATTGAAACAGATAGACGTGTAATTAGAGATACCATTGGTAAATACAAAGCACGATTAAAAGAGATAGAACAACAGGCCGAAACACGTAGAAAAAACCGTGATGATAAAGTTAGGTTAACCCTAGTAGGTTATACCAATGTGGGCAAATCGAGCATTTTAAATATGCTAAGTAAAAGTGATGTGCTTGCTGAAGATAAATTATTTGCAACTTTAGACAGTACGGTGCGTAAAGTTGTGCTGGATGACATTCCGTTTTTATTAACTGATACCGTTGGGTTTATTCGTAAACTTCCGCATCAATTAATAGAGTGTTTTAAAAGCACTTTGGATGAAATTACCGAAGCGGATGCATTGATACATGTAGTGGATGTTTCGCACCAAAATTTTGAAGAACAAATTGCCGTAGTAAATAATACTTTAGAAGAAATAAATGCGCATAAAAAGCCTATTTTATTGGTATTTAATAAGATTGATAAACTAGTTGAGCCATTAAGATTGCCAGATGAAATGGAAGAAGGCGAAGAGGATATTCCTTATCTTGATAGGTTAAAAAACACTTGGATGGCTAAAGAAAATGCACCTGCAATATTTATATCGGCCACAAATAAAACCAATGTACAAGAGCTTAAAGATGCGGTGGTAGAATTGGTAAAACAACACAGTAAGGTAACTTATTTTAAATAAAAGTAAACTTCCGTTAGTTTATCAGTAATTT
>JAGPCI010000312.1 GCA_018058165.1 Bacteroidia bacterium | reverse complement strand
TTACTCCGAAAACGAATATTTATTGCAACTTAAGCCTACTATTAGCTCGTTTTTAAAGCCATATCATTTTCCGTTAAAAGGAAAACTAATACGAGGGATTTATGGCAATTACTCGCATCAAAAAACCATTAAAGTTTTAAAACAAAATAAGGCCGATATTTTTCATCCTACTTTTTATGCAGATTATTATTTGCCTGTACTTAAAAAATCAACAACTAAGCTAGTATTTACAGTACACGATTTAATTCACGAGCAAACATTAAGCAATCCGCATTATGCAGAGATGGCCATAATGAAGGCCAAAAACATACAACAAGCTGCACAAATTATTGTAGTGTCTCAATACACCAAAAACGATTTATTACGCATATATCCAAATGTAAATCCTGATATTGTAAACATCATTCCTTTAGCGCAATCGTTGCCACAGCAAGGCATCAAACCAAATAATTTACCCGATAATTATATTTTATTTACAGGCGAACGTGGCGGCTATAAAAACTTTAATCACTTGTTACAATCATTTGCATTAGTTGCCAAATCAAACCCAACCATGCATTTATATTGTGCAGGAAGTTCGTCATTTACCACAGAAGAATTAGCATTGGCCCAATCACTAAGTATTAAACACCTTATACATCAAGCCAAATTAAGCGATACAGAATTAAGATACGTTTACCAACATGCCAAGTTATTTGTATTTCCATCAACCTACGAAGGTTTTGGAATACCCATGCTAGAGGCATTTAATGCTGGTGTAGCAGTAATTGCTCACAATGCCACAAGCCTACCAGAAGTGGGTGCAGATGCTGCATTATTTATTGATGCTACAAATATTAACACCCTTGCAGGTGCTATAAATGAAGTATTATTAAATGAAAGTTTAAGGTTAACGTTAATTGAAAAAGGTAAAAAACGCGAGCAACAATTTACTTGGCAAAACCATGTACAAAACACCTTGGCTATTTATAAAAAAGCATTGGCATGAAATTTTTGTTAGTAGATAATTACGACTCGTTTACCTATATGCTCGCTGATTATATTAGGCAATGCAACGTGCAGTGCGATGTACTTAGAAACGATAACGAACAGTTACTTAACCCAACTTTTATAAACAATTACAATGCTTTAATTCTATCGCCAGGCCCTCAAACACCAAACGATGCGGGTTATTTAATGCAGCTTATTAAATTATATTATTTACACAAACCAATTTTAGGGGTTTGTTTAGGACATCAAGCCATAGGCCAATTTTTTGGCGCAACATTGCAAAAAGCCATCACACCAAAACATGGCAAAGTGGATACGGTTACGCATAATAACAATAAATTATTTAATGATATTTCTCAAAATTTTGAAGTAACTCGGTATCATTCTTTGATTTTAATCAACTTAAATTTACCCTTACAAATAAGCGCACAAACAGCTAAAAACGAAATTATGGCGCTGTATCATAGCACATTGCCAATTTACGGTGTGCAGTTTCATCCTGAATCTTGCTTAACACAAGATGGATTAACGATGATAAAAAATTTCACAATCGAGGTACAACAAATATCAACATAAGTTAATTTTATTATATTTGGTTGCAATTCGTAACTCAATAAATGGATATAGCGATTAAAAAAGAAGGCAAGTTTAATTACATCGAAGAAGGTGAAGGGGAAGTGCTTTTACTTTTACACGGATTATTTGGCGCACTTAGCAATTGGAGAGATGTAACCATGCATTTTTCTAAAAACTACAAGGTGGTAATTCCTTTAATGCCCATTTTTGAGATGAATATTTTAAGCCTTAGTGTTGAAGGTTTATCAAATTATATTCATGAATTTATTACCTACAAAAAATACAATAAGGTAAACTTATTAGGCAATTCTTTAGGTGGCCATGTGGCTTTGGTTTATATAAAAAAACACCCTGAAAAGGTGCAAACTTTATTGCTAACTGGTAGTAGTGGATTATATGAAAATGCAATGGGTGGTAATTACCCCAAAAAAGGTGATAGAGATTTTATTCGCCAAAAAGTAGCGCTTACTTTTTACGACCCAAAAACAACCACAGAAGAATTAGTTGATGAGGTATTTGAAACTGTAAATGATAGAATGAAAGTGCTACGTATTTTAACTATGGCAAAATCTGCTATTAGACATAATATGCGTAAAGATATTCCAAGTATAAAAGTACCTGTTTGTTTAATTTGGGGAAAAAACGATGTAATTACACCGCCCAATGTAGGCGAAGAGTTTCATGAACTTTTACCAAACTCTGAACTACACTTTTTAGATAAATGTGGCCATGTACCAATGATGGAACATCCTGTTGAGTTTAACAAACTTGCAGAAGCATTTTATCAAAAAAACTTAGCAAAATAAATGATTGCGGCAGACTTACTTTCAGACCAAATAATTCCGTTAAAACGAGGCGACTTGTGTGATGCTGCTATCAGCTTTATGCACCATGCTATTGCGGTAGAAATGCCAGTGGTTGAACATAGCAAACTGTTAGGTTATTTACACATAACGAAGGCCGAAAAAACCGGAGGTAAAACCGTTGGGCAGGCCATGGAAACTAAGTTAATTTTTTTGCCAGCTGATACACATTTATTTGATGTAGCTCGTATTATGTACGAATCTCAATCTACAACAATTGCAGTTTGCGATGAACAAGAAAATTACATTGGCGCAATTACCTTAACCGATTTACTAAAAGCATACTCAAACCAAACTGCAAATAGTTTACCAGGAGCAATTGTAACACTACAAATGTTTCCTAGAGATTATAGTTTATCAGAAATTGCAAGGATTAGCGAAAGCAATGATATAAAAATTACTGGCCTATTTATACGTACCGTTGAAGAAGAAAAAATTGAAGTTAGTTTAAAGTTTAATTCGGTTGAGATAAAAACGATTTTGCACGCTTTTGAACGTTACAATTACAACATAAAATCTGTTCACCAATTAAGCGAAGTAGCCAATAACTTAAACCAACGATTAGATTGGTTAATTAAATACATTAATACTTAAATTATGAAACTCGCTATATACGGCAGGGTTTATAAAAAGGAGTATCAAAAAGAGCTTC
>JAGPCI010000311.1 GCA_018058165.1 Bacteroidia bacterium | reverse complement strand
GTTTTTTGGATCTAAACTTAAAGATTATAAAGAGCTTACTAAGTTTACGCTAAGCTTTACCGTAGTGTTTACTTGTGTAATTTGTTTTTTATTAGCACCCGATAATCATTACAACATTAAAATGATTACCATTTTATTTGTTGCAGGAATGTTGGTTACAGGAAGTGCCAATGCCATTAATCAAGCAGTTGAAAAAAACTCCGATGCCTTAATGAAGCGTACAGCCAATAGGCCTGTTGCTTCTGGGAGAATGAGCCAAACAGAGGCCTATACTTTTGCTTATATAGCTGGTGGTATAGGAGTTGTAATGATGTGGTATTTCTTCAATACAGAATCTGCATTAATCTCGGCTCTTAGTTTATTTATTTATTCATTTATATATACTCCATTAAAGACAAGAAATTCAATTGCTGTATTAGTAGGAGGATTTCCAGGAGCATTACCTTGTTTAATAGGTTGGTTAGCAGGATTTTATGATCAACCTATTAGTTGGACAGGTGGATTAATCTTATTTGCAATTCAATTTATTTGGCAATTCCCTCATTTTTGGGCAATTGCTTGGGTATCACATACAGATTATACAAAAGCTGGTTTTAAATTATTACCTAGCGATAAAGGACCAACAAAATTTACTGCATTACAAGCTTTAATGTATAGTGTGTTAATGTTGCCAATTGGCATTTTACCCAATTATATTGGCTTAAGTGGAGAGTTTAGCATGTGGATATTAATTGCAGCCAACATAGCAATGGTTATTCAATGTATTAGGTTGTATAAAGAAATGGATGTAAAGGCAGCAAGAAGAGTAATGTTTAGTAGTTATATCTATTTACCAATTGTTTATTTAGCTTTACTTTTTGATAAACTATAAAAGAAAAATAAATAATATTTTTTTGAATTTGAAATAAAAGTTATGAGTGTAGCCATGATTAATGAACCTCAAGTAAAAAGAATTCATCCACATAAATTTACCATGTGGATAGCAATGGGTAGCATTTGTATGATGTTTGCAGGATTTACAAGTGCCTACATCGTTAAAAAAAATCAAAGTAATTTTTTAGAATTCAGTTTGCCAATGATTTTTTGGTACAGTACAGCTGTAATTTTAATAAGCAGTTTAACTATACAATTGGCTGTAAAATCGTTTAAGGCAAGAGAGAGAAGCCAATACAAAAAACTCATTACAGTTACTGCTTTTTTAGGAGTTCTATTTGCAGTATTACAAGTTTTGGGATTTAAAGATTTGCAAAGTCATGGAATATATTTAACTGGCCCTAATAGTAATGCAGCAGCCTCATTTGTTTTAATTATTGTTGGTATGCATGCCTTACATGTTTTAGGTGGTGTAGCAGCATTGTTAGTATTATTTGTTAGAGCATTTGCAAGCAAAACTAAAAATTATAGTATTATTCCAATAGAAATAGTAAGTACATACTGGCATTTTGTAGATGTTTTATGGATTTACTTACTGATATTTTTTATTTGGATACGCTAAAAAACATAATATATACGTTTAGTTTTAAGATTTATTCATAAACCACAAAAAAAGTTGGACCTAAATTGCCTTTATAAGCCTTTAGCCAATATTTTTGTAATCGAAATTAGAAACCAAATATGTCAACTGCAACAACAGCACAAACCAAAGTGTGGAATGGCGGCAAAAGCCCCTTCAACGTAGAGTATGGTAAGTTAATGATGTGGTACTTTTTAATGAGCGATGCTTTTACATTTGGAGCATTTCTTATTTCTTATGGTACCATTCGTTTCTCAACCAATGGGTGGCCCGATCCTAATGAGGTTTTTCAATCTTTCCCTGGACTAGGAAGTGGATTGCCATTAATGTTTGTAAGTTTAATGACTTTCATTTTAATTATTAGTTCTGTAACTATGGTTATGGCTGTTAAGGCTGGCCTAGAAATGAAAAAAAAGAAAGTAGTTACCAACTTAGTTTGGACTATTATTGGTGGTATTGCTTTCTTAAGTTGTCAAGCTTGGGAGTGGAATCATTTACACCACGAAGGTGCATGGTGGGGTGCAAATCCATTTTTAAATGCTGATGGATCTGCATCAACTACTAATTTTACCAATTACTTCTTTACTATCACTGGTTTTCATGGTTTTCACGTATTAAGTGGAGTGGTAATTAATATTGTAATGTTAATTATGACCTTGAATGATACTTTTGAAAAACGTGGTCATTATTTAATGATTGAAAAAGCAGGTTTGTATTGGCACTTTGTAGATTTAGTATGGGTATTTGTATTTACTTGTTTTTATTTAATCTAATTTCAAAATTTCATAATAATTATATATGTCACAAAACGAATTTGCACACGTAGAGCATCATGATAACAAAAACGAAGTAAGAAACGTAACCATTTTGTTAACTATTCTTACAATTGTAGAATTGGCTTTAGGCTTTGCTATGATGAAAATGGAGCATGGTTCTACCGCAGTAATGGCTACTAAAATTACCATTATTATCTTAATGATGGCTAAGGCTTATTATATTGTTGGATATTTTATGCACTTAAAACATGAAGTAAGAAATTTAATAATGACAGTAATTGTTCCATTAACATTATTTGTTTGGTTTATAATTGCTTTTTTGTATGACGGTAACTCTTTTAGAAATTTAAGAAATACTTTCGACCCTCATTTCAAAGAACAAAGCACTATTAAAGTACCCAAGAAAGAACATGTTGGTACTACACATTCTACTGAACAACATAATGAAGATGTAAAACCAGCTGCGGTGAACGAGTAATTAATTATTGAGTAGTATAATATATTCTATAAAAGTATCTTTACAAAACCATCGCTTGATGCGATGGTTTTGTATTAAATTGAATGGTGAAGTATGACTAAAAAAGCAGTATGGGCATTAATGATAGCTGTATTTATACCAGTGTTCAGCTATTTAATATTAAGAACAGCAAGTGAAGATGCCGTGATTTTACCAAAGAAATATTTTTTTGATACAGTAATTACTTCTCAGTTAGATGGTAAAACAAAAACAGATACATTTTGGCATAAATCGGCCAATTTTAAATTGGTAAATCAGTTAGGCGATACTGTTCA
>JAGPCI010000310.1 GCA_018058165.1 Bacteroidia bacterium | reverse complement strand
GAATTCCTGATTATGATTTCTCTCGCACCCAAGCTTGGTATGATTTATCAATAGCAGCCGACCCTAACAATACCAATGTTTGTTACGTAGGCGGTATAGATTTGTTTAAAACAACTAATAGTGGAAGTACTTGGCAACAAATTTCGCATTGGTATGGTGGTTTTGGTTTTCAAGATGTACATGCCGACCAACATATTGCAATATTTGAACCCGGAAACTCTAGCGTATTATACTTTGGAAATGATGGGGGAATTTATAGAAGTTCAAATGCTACAGCAACAATTCCAACTATCACATCAAAAGAAATAAACTATAATACCACGCAGTTTTATGCAGCCGATATTCACCCCACTACTAATAATTTTTATTTAGCTGGAGCACAAGATAACGGCTCTCATAGGTTTACACAAACTGCCATTAATAGCACTACCGAAGTTACAGGCGGTGATGGCGCTTTTTGCCACATTGATCAAAACGAACCAGCCTACCAATTTACCTCGTATGTGTACAATGCCTACTACCGAAGTACAAACAACGGTACAAGTTTTAGCGGAACTGGATTAACATTTGGAACTCGTACAGGAAGATTTATAAACCCAAGTGATTATGATGACAGTTTAAATATTATGTATGCAGCATACGCCAATGGAAATTATATGCGTTGGAGTAATCCACAAACGGGTAACACCAGCAGTACTATTATAGTAACCAATTTAAACAATGTAATGGTTAGTGCAGTAAAAGTATCGCCTAATATTGTAGGCAGAATATACTTAGGCACTAGCAGTGGTCGTGTAGTTAGGGTTGATAATGCACATAGTGTAAGTGGAACAACAGCAGGAACTTTAATTAACCCTTCTGGTTTACCAACTGGCTATGTAAGTTGTATTGAGGTTGAGGATGGAAATGATGACCACGTAATAATTGTTTACAGTAGTTATGGCGTAAATAGTATTTGGGAAACTAAAAATGGCGGTATTTCTTGGGTAAGTATTGAAGGTAATTTACCAGATATGCCAATACGATGGGCATTACTAAATCCATACAAGCCATACCAAATATTAGTTGCCACCGAGCTTGGAGTTTGGAGTACTGATACAATAACTGGAACAACCACAAATTGGCAACCTACAAATAGTGGATTAAGCAACACAAGGGTTGACATGCTTAAACTGCGTAAGTCCGATAAATTTGTAATTGCTGCAACACATGGAAGAGGTTTATTTACCAGCAATGTTTTCGATTTAAGTAATCCTGTGGTTAGTGCTAATTTTAGTGCCAATAAATCGGTAACTTACATAAACTCTCCAATACAGTTTACTTCAAACTCATCGGGTGCGGTTTCTTATTTATGGAATTTTGGTGATGGTACAACAAGCACATTAACTAATCCAATAAAAAACTATACTGCGGCAGGTTCGTTTAATGTTACTTTGTCTATTAACGGTGGGGCAGCTTCGTTAATAAAAACTAATTTTATTACCATATTACCTTATCGAGGTGTACCATACTTGGCAGCAGACGGTGGAAATTTTGAAACGAATTTAAATGATTTTGCGCCCTTAAATGTTTCTGGAAGTCCTTTCGAACTTGGATCATCAACCATCACAGGAAAAAACGGAACTTTCTCGGGAACCAAAGCGTGGGTTACCTCTTTAAATTCAAATTATTTAGACCAAACAGAAGCATCATTACTTACACCTAATTTTAATTGCACTGCTGCCGGAAATTACACCGTTAGTTTTAGATCAAAATATAAAGTGGAGGCCACTTGGGATGGCTTTAGGGTTGAATACAGTATTGACAAAGGTGATAATTGGTTGCCATTAGGAACTAGCGTAGCTACAAATTGGTATAACTATGCAAACACAAGTACATCAAGGCCATTCCCAACAAATGAAGCCTATTATTCGAGTGCTACTACTATGACAAGTTTTGCATTAAGCTCATTTACAACAAATATTTTTGCAGGACAAAATCAGGTGTGTTTTCGCATTATATTTAAATCGGATGTAAGTACTACAAATGCAGGAATTGTTATTGATAATTTTGAATTAAATGGGCCAGTAAATAGTGCATTACCTGTTAGTATTGGCAACTTTTTAGCGAATAGAATAGGTGAAGAAAATGCTTTAATAAAATGGAATACCTACAGCGAAAAAAACAACAAAGGTTTTGAAATTTATAAAAAAGATGCTACACAAACTGACTGGAGTTTATTGCATTTTGTTGAAGGAAAACTAAACAGCAATGAAAATACATACTACAACTTTACAGATAATAATGCTGGTAAAAATACAGTGGCATACAAACTAAAACAAATAGATGTAGATGGCAATTTTACATGGAGCAAAGAGGTAGTTATTCCACCTTATTTAGATAACACCACTAAAGACATTTTAAGCATTTTGCCAGCAGGCGATAAACAATTTCATATAAAACCCAACACCGATATTGGGTTTACCATTTGGATTTATGATGTACAAGGAAGAAATGTAAAACAGCTTGAATTAAGTACTCAACCACAAACCATAAACTTATCAGACTTAACAAATGGTACTTACTTTTTGCACATAACCAACCAAGATGGAAACCAACAAGTAATTAAACTACCTGTTTTTTAACATCATCAAACTTAAAAACCAAACAACTACTACATAACAATACAGCATTATGTAGTAGTTGCATAAAACCAGTGCCTAAGCACACCACTATACTAAAATCTAAGGCTAATTGTAACCTATGGCCTACTAGCAATCAAAATCTCTTCCACTAAAATCTGTGCAATCTGTGTAATCTGTGGCTACCTTGTAATCTGTGGCTAACCTGTAATCAAAATATCTCCCCCTAAAATCTGTGCAATTTGTGTAATCTGTGGCTAACTTGTAATCTGTGGCTAACCTGTAATCAAAATATCTTCCCCTAAAATCTGTGCAATCTGTGTAATCTGTGGCTACCTTGTAATCTGTGGCTACCTTGTAATCTATGTCTACTTTGTAATCTTCCGTTAACTCTTAATCATAATATCTTCCCTTAAAATCTGTGAATTCTGTGTAATCTATGGCTACCTTGTTTTCTGTGGTTAACCTT
>JAGPCI010000309.1 GCA_018058165.1 Bacteroidia bacterium | reverse complement strand
AAAACTCATCAAGTGATATTTCTCCAACTGCTGGCCAAATGCTGCGCTTGGTGGGTTTGGCACATGCCAGTAAATATTACCGTGAAAACGCATCAATTATTGGCGAAAACTTATTTAGCGATAATGGTAACGAAGTAGCTTGGGGTACAATTGGCAACGCTTCATCAAGCGAAGGACATTTTTTTGAAGCCATAAATGCGGCAGGTGTTTTACAAATTCCAATGGTTATTTCGGTTTGGGATGATGGTTTTGGAATTTCGGTTCCTGCAAAATATCAAACCACTAAAGAAAATATTTCTGAAATATTAAAAGGTTTTCAGCGCGATGAAAAAGGTAATGGATTTGAAATTATAGTAGCTAAAGGTTGGAATTATGCCGAGTTAGTTGCTGCATACGAAAAAGCAAGTAAAATAGCCCGCGAAGAACATGTTCCGGTTTTGGTGCATGTTACCGAGCTTACTCAACCTCAAGGACACTCAACTTCTGGTTCGCACGAGCGTTATAAATCCAAAGAGCGCTTGGCTTGGGAGCAAGAGTTTGATTGCGTTGAAAAGTTTCGTGAGTTTATAATTGATAATAGTATTGCCTCAAAAGAAGAAATAGAAACCATTGAAGAGGATGCTAAAAAACATGTAAACGAAGCTAAAAAAGCTGCATGGGCAGCCTACTTATCGCCAATAAAAAATGAAGTGAAACAATGTGCTGCTTTATTAGAACAATTGGCAAACAGCAGCGGAAAATCAGAAATAACTAACATTGCAAACGAATTGTTAAGCATAAGCGAACCTATAAGAAAAGAAATGGGTGTAGCCGTAAATAAGGCATTACGTTTAACTTATAATACCAGCAGCAACGAACGAACTGAACTTATTAACTTTAAGGCAAACTTTAGTGAAATAAATGCAGATAGGTACAATAGCCATTTATTAAGCCAAAGTAACGAAGCTGCTTTAAATGTTGCCGAAGTTAAGCCTGTGTATAGTGATGACAGTAAATTGGTTGACGGACGTGAAGTAATGCAAGCGTTTTTTGATATTGCCATTACCCGCGACCCACGTGTATTTGCTTTTGGCGAAGATGTAGGAAAAATTGGTGATGTAAACCAAGGTTTTGCTGGGTTACAAGAAAAACACGGAGAAAGCCGAGTGTTTGATACGGGAATTAGAGAACTAACCATTATAGGACAAGGAATAGGCGCTGCATTACGTGGCTTAAGGCCGATTGCAGAAATACAGTATTTAGATTATTTACTTTACGGATTACAGCCTTTAAGTGATGATTTGGCTACACTGCAATACCGCACAAAAGGCGGACAAAAAGCACCTTTAATTGTTCGTACTCGCGGACATCGTTTGGAGGGTATTTGGCATAGTGGTTCGCCAATTGGTATGATTATAAATTCGCTACGTGGTATGCATGTTATGGTTCCGCGTAATATGGTGCAGGCCTCAGGTTTTTATAATACCATGCTTAAAAGCGATGAACCTTCGTTAATTATTGAGTGTTTAAATGGCTACCGATTAAAAGAACGCTTACCCGACAATTTAGGAGAATACACTACTCCGTTAGGCATTCCTGAAACATTAATTGAGGGCGATGATGTTACCATTGTAAGTTACGGAAGTACTTTACGTGTGATTGAAGAAGCCGTAAATCAACTTAAAGATTTTGGTATTAATTGCGAGTTAATAGATGTGCAAACATTATTGCCGTTTGATATTAACCACAACATTGTAGAATCGATAAAGAAAACCAACAAGGTAATTTTTATTGATGAAGATGTGCCAGGTGGTGCTTCGGCTTATATGATGCAACAAGTATTAGAAGAACAAGAAGCTTATAAATATTTAGATGCAAAACCATTAACCATTGCCGCAAAAGCACATAGACCTGCTTATGGTACAGATGGAGATTACTTTAGCAAACCAAGTGCAGAAGATATTTTTGAAGCCATTATGAATATGATGCATGAGTATAATCCCGATAAATTTGCTAAATTTATTTAGCACAATAATATTGTTTTAAATTAAGCCTTCTGTTGTAAAGCAGAAGGCTTTTTAAGCCCAAATTAATCAATAGAAGATTTGAAAAATCGAACTACTTGATTTAGTTGGGTTAATCCCAATAGAGAAAATGTTAGCAGTTTTGCATAAAACTGATTTACAGTTTCTTTTTCGATTATGCATTTCCAATGCGTAATTTGGATTAAATTCTAAAAAATATGCAAACATCAAGCATTGCCCAGTTAAAAAAGGAGCTTAAAAACATACCACAGCCCCAGCTTGCTGAACTGTGTTTGCGCATGGCAAAATTTAAAAAAGAAAACAAAGAGCTGTTACATTATTTACTTTTTGAAGCAGATGATGAACAACAATTTATTGAACAAGCAAAACAACAAATTGAATTATTATTTGCAGAGGTAAATACCACAAGTGTTTATTTTGTTAAAAAAACTGTTCGAAAAATTTTGCGCCAAGTAAACAAGTTGGCTAAGTATAGCGGTGTGCCGCAAACCACCATTGAATTACTAATTTGTTTTTTACAACACTTACGCAAACTCGACACCGCCCTTTATCAAAGCATACAATTGATGAATTTATACGCAACCCAACTCAAAAAAATCAATAAAGAATTAAGCAAGATGCACGAAGATTTGCAGTATGATTACCAAAAGGAAATAGCGTTACTGTAGTTTTTATAGCTTACCTGAAATGGAACTCTTCTTATTAAAACCTCACCTCAACAAAGTTACATTGCCCCAGTAGCGTTTTGCATTGCCATTGTCGTCTGTGTAGGTTAAAATTATTACATATACATCTGTTTGTGCATCTTTGCCGCTCCATGTGCCAGTTTGGTTTTGTTCTATAAGTTGGCCCCAGCGGTTATATACTTCAAAATTTTGTATGCGGCTTGGGTGTATGCTTATTTTAAATTCATCGTTTGTGCCATCGCCATTTGGACTAAATGCATTGGGTACATAAAGTAGTAGCGAGCAATATTCGTCAACCACAACCCGCTGAGACGATTTACAATTGGTGGTATCGGTTACGGTTAATAAATAAATATTGGCCTCGGTGCTTAGTATGGTTC
>JAGPCI010000066.1 GCA_018058165.1 Bacteroidia bacterium | reverse complement strand
AAAGTTCCTGGTGGCGAGTTTTTACTTGAAGAAACCATAAAAACTTTAAACAGAGCTGCCGAAGATGCTGCTGTAGAAGCCAAGCCAATTTTTATTAATGCCATTACAGGCATAACTATTACGGATGGATTAAGCATTTTAAACGGAACAGATACTGCTGCAACATCATACCTAAAAGAAAAAACTTTTTCTGCCTTATACAGCGCATTTCAACCAAAAATAGATGCATCTTTAAGTAAAGATTTAATAGGTGGAGTTTCTGCTAACTCGGCATACAGCAACTTGGTAAGCACATACAATACGGCCTCGTTAAACGGAATTTTATTTCCAAAAATATCTGGCAATAGTTTAAGCTCGCACGTTACCAATAAAGCACTTACAGGTTTATTTATTAAAGTAGCCGATGAAGAAAAAGCTATACGAACTGACCCTTTGGCCCGTGTAAACGATATACTTAAAAAAGTATTTGGCAAATAAGGGTGAAGCAACTACTTACTTCATTAACTTTATTGTGCGCTTTGGGTACTTATGCTCAAACAGTTTTACCCTTATCTAAACTAAACGCATCTGCATCATTTGTTCATTCGGTTTATAACAATACACCTTATAATAATTACAAAAACTCAAGTGGGTTAAACTTTCAAGTGGGCGCTAATATTTTAAATGGAGAAGTTTTTATAGCTGGAACAACTTTTAAAAATACACACCCTACTTTTACAAATTATCAAACAGGATTATTTACTTTTGGTTATGCCTATAACTTACCCATCATAAAAAATATTTGGTTAAAACCACATGCAGGTTTTGGTGTAAATTATATGATGTTTGAACAATCATCAAATACCAACTCCAGTAACTTAAGAGAATCAGAATTGATGTATGAATTAGGTATAGCAATTCAAGCCAAAATTTACAAAAAACTTCAAGTAAAGCTAGGCACAACTTATAATATTACACAAACTTACTACAAGCAGCAACAAGTGTTTTTACAGGCTGGTTTGATATATTATTTTGATAGCCCAAAATGGATTAAATCATTTATAAATTGAGGAAAGCACTAATAATATTGTTAATTAGTTTGGCAAACTTTACCCAAGCACAAACCGACTCGGTTTTGTATTCTTTACAAGCGGAGAACACTGTGCTGAGTACCAAACTGCACGCGATAAAAGGCGATAAACAATACATCACTTCAGAGCTTATTCGCACGCAAGGTATTGCTAGGTTAAGCGAATTATTAACATGGATTGATAAAAACACATTTAATACCATTAATGGTGATAGGTATAATTTAAACATTGCTGGTCAATCAACCCAACAACAACAAAACACTACTTTAATGATTAATAACCAAAAGGTAGAAATGGAAAGATGGGATGCTATAAACATAAATTTATTAGGCATTTCGGTTGCAGATATTGCTTATGTCGAAATTTACAATACACCACAAATTATTAATGGTCAGTTTTGCGGTTATGGAGCAATAAATATTGTTACCCGTAATAATTTTAAAGGATTAACTTATAAGGCAATTGCCAATAATGGCAACCCAATAAACGACCCTGGTTCTGCCAAATACGTTCCCGGATATTACACACCAAACATTGATAAAACTGGTTTTTTATATGCTCATTCGTTGGGTTATTATGGCAATAAATATCATTTAAATGCAAGTTTTAATTTTCAGGATTGGTACTCGCGCGATACATTAATTACAGCTCGCTATTTAAACTACCCACAGGTGGCCAATAAAAATACTTTACATGCTTTTAGGCTTGGCGGTGCTTTACAAATTAAAAAAACATTGATTGAAGGTGGTGGCGCTTACAGCAAACAAACTGAGTTTTTGTATCGTAATTATATGCTACAAGAAGTACCAACTAGCACAACTTATACCGAAGGTTATTTAAAGTTAACCAGAAACTTTAGCAACTCTCGTTATGCAAAAATTAATGGAACCTTTAACCAACATGGGTTTGATGCTTGGGTAAATAACAGCAACTATTTTACTCCGTATATACTTACTAGTAACATGGTAAATACAGAGGTTGGTAAAACTACCTTTTTGCAAAATAACTTGTATAGAAAATATACATTGGGATACACTTTTAATTATTTAACCTATTCTACTTCAAACGGGTTTGTGGCACAACACCAACCGTATGCGGGCGTTAAACGGTCTCTAAATAAAAAAACAATACAACAGTTAGATGTAATGTTAAACATGGTTAATCAAACCATTAACCCACAAGTAGTATTCAATCACTATAAAAACAATAACGTAATAAGCAGTTGGCATTTTACAGGAGCATATTACCACACCAGGTTAAATCAATATTTAAATCAAACTTGGTATAACTATGCGGTAAATAATAATGCAAATAATTTGGCCAACAACTACCCTACTTATTTAATGGCTACACCTACCCAAAAACTTACGGGCGATTATTTTTACAAACTAAATTTTGGTGGAGGCTTTAAGTTAACATTTCATGGAGGATTAAGGTATAGTTACAATGCTTGCTACCTTATACCTAACCAAACAATAACACCAGCCCTTTATCCAGTAACACAAACACAAGGTGCACAAGGCAATATTTTTGGTAAAATTTGGGGTATAAACATGCACTACAATGTGTTTAATAACTTTTGGTTTGATGTAGATTATTACTCCGCAAACAACACCAGTAACCAAAAAGAATTACAGCAATTATTGCAAAACGAAGCCAATAGAAAACTAGTATTTAGTGCATTTTATAAACTACCAGCAAGGTTTGATTTAGCTTTGCGTACGCAGGCAATTTCAAAAACAAATTGGCAATGGTACAATAGCAATGGCATTTTGCAAACCCAACAACTTAGTGGAGTTTTTACTACTGATATTTCTATTAATAAAAAACTTTGGGCCGATAAAATTAATATAAACGCAACCATACGTAATTTATTTAATCAGCAAGAGTTTTATAACCCAATGGGCGCCAACTTTAATACCCGTTTTATGATAACAGCACAAGTAAAATTTGAGCAGTTAACTAAAAAATTAACAAAGCCTTAACTTAAACTATATTTTTGCATGGTGAAGGTAGAATTAAAGCACCCAATTTTTAAAAAAATAGCCCAAGTAACTAACAATAACAACATACCAGCCTATGTGGTAGGTGGTTTTGTGCGCGATATTTTTTTAGAAAGGCCAAGTAAAGATATTGATGTAGTAGTTTTAGGTGATGGCATTGAACAAGCAAAACAGCTTTCTGCTAATATTCCTAAAAGTAGTTTTTCTTATTTTAAAAACTATGGCACTGCAATGGTTAAAACCCACGATTGGGAAATAGAATTTGTGGGCGCGCGTAAAGAAAGTTACTCTGAAAATAGCCGTAAACCAACAGTAGAACCAGGCACTTTGGCCGATGACCAAAACAGAAGAGACTTTACCATTAATGCACTTGCCATAAGTTTAAACAATAATGATTATGGCACTTTGGTTGATCCATTTAATGGCATTAGCGACCTCGAAAATAAAATAATTCGCACGCCTTTAAACCCTGATATTACTTTTAGTGACGACCCTTTGCGCATGATGAGGGGAATAAGGTTTGCTACACAATTAAGGTTTGAAATTGAACACGAAACTTTCGATTCGATTAAACGAAATGCACAACGTATTAAAATTATTTCGTTTGAAAGAATAAGTGACGAGCTAAATAAAATAATGTTAAGCCAAAAACCTTCCATTGGTTTTAATTTGCTTTTTGATAGTGGATTGTTGCAAATTATTTTCCCTGAAATGGCAGCTCTTTATGGGGTTGATATTATTGATGGCAAAGCACATAAAGACAATTTTTATCATACCTTAATGGTGCTTGATAATATTTGTTTAGATACCGATGATTTATGGCTGCGTTGGGCTGCACTACTTCATGATATTGCAAAACCAGTTACCAAACGATTTGAAAAAGGCAATGGTTGGACCTTTCATGGGCATGAAGACAAAGGTAGCCGCATGGTAAAAAAGATTTTTAGCAACCTAAAGCTTCCTTTAAATGAAAAAATGAAGTTTGTAGAAAAAATAGTTGCCCTACATCATCGCCCAAAAGTACTTGCTGAAGATGGCATTACCGATAGCGCGATACGTAGGTTAATTGTTGATGCAGATGATGACATAGATGCATTATTTTTATTGTGCAAGGCTGATATTACCAGCAAAAACAGAGTAAAAGTAGAAACCTACCGGCAAAAATTACTTGAAGTTAAACAATTGGTAGCTGATGTTACCGAACGTGATGCTTTACGCAATTGGCAACCACCAATTACTGGCGAATATATTATGCAAACCTTTGGAATTGGCCCTGGCAGAGAAGTAGGTTTAATAAAATCTGAAATTAGAGAAGCCATACTTGAAGGCAAAATTGCCAACAATTTGCAAGAAGCACATGTTTTTATGGTGAATATTGCCAACAGATTAGGTTTAAAACCTATAAAGTAATTATTTTGCAGTAAATTATTTAAAATGAAATTATATCCCCTATTAATTATTGTATTGGCGGCAACCATTTTTGCAAGTTGCACAAGCGAAAAAGACGCAACATTTGAAGACAAATGTGGAGGAAAAGCACCTGGTGGCGCAGTTGGTGTTTTGATGAGTATTAGTCAAGATATACAATTAGGCCAAGCATCTGTATCACAAATTGAAGCTGACCCAGCAACTTATCCAGTTTTAGACTCTGCCACTAACCATGTAGCTTACGGACACATTTATCGCATACGTGATAATATTTTAAACTCGGGTAAGGTGTATTATAAAGATGAATTCCCTTGGAGAATTAGAATTATAAAAGATGACAATACATTAAATGCATTTTGTACACCTGGTGGATATATTTATGTATACACGGGCATTATAAAATACCTTGATAATGAAATGCAATTGGCTGGAGTTATGGGACACGAAATTGCTCATGCCGATCGTAGACATAGCGCCAACCAGATGTTAAAACAATATGGTGTTGATGCATTAATCCAAATTTTTACAAGTGGAACAACGCAACAAATTGCACAATTGGGTTCGCAATTATTAGCTTTAAAATTTAGTAGAACAGACGAAACCGAAGCTGATGATTACAGTGTACGTTATTTATTAGGAACAGAATACGATGCACAAGGCGCTAAATATTTTTTCCAAAAAATTGGAGGTTCTACTTCAATTCCAGAATTTTTAAGCACACATCCAAATCCAGATAACCGTGTATTAAACATAGAAGAAACATGGAAATGCTTGGGGAGTGGCGGAAACACAGGGACATTCGACTCAAGATATTTAGAATTTAAAGCTAGTTTACCTAACTAAATAAAACATTAATAGCAAAATGACGCGAATCATACATTATGGTTCGCGTTTTTTGTGCAATTACAATTACTATTACAAAATGATTTTATCATTATTTTTAATAAAATTTACCCCTCACGCAACCAACTAAAATAAACAAGTGTCTAACCCTGTACAAACTATTTAAATTTGGAACGCATTAAAGAATTAGCTGAAGCTGAGCTTATTCAACGGTGTTTGAATAACGATGTGCTCGCCCAAAATGAGCTTTACCGCAGATTTGCTGGTAAAATGATGGGTGTGTGTATGCGTTATGCAAAAAACCGAGACGATGCGAAAGATATTCTTCAAGACGCTTTTGTACGCGTGTATTTAAACTTAAAATCATTTAAGGCAGAAGGTTCGTTTGAAGGATGGATAAAGCGTATTATGATTAATACTGCGATAAAACACTACAGAAAAAATTTAAAATTTGTTAATAATGTTGATATCGAAACAGCATACACTGTTGGATTTGATAACGATATTATAGGCAAAATGGGGGTTGATGAACTGATGGCAAAAGTGCAAACAATGCCAGATGGATATCGAACCATTTTTAACCTATACATTGTAGAGGGATACCAACACAATGAAATTGGAGAGTTACTTGGGATTGCAGAAGGTACTTCTAAATCTCAATTAGCCAGAGCTAGAAATTATTTGATTAAATTAATAAAAGGAAATAACTCATCTGCAAATTTATGAACACCGAGGAAATAAATAGGTTTGATGAGCTGATGCGAGAAAAGCTAAACAGCTACCAAGAATCAGAACCAGATATGGATTTGTTTAGTGGTATTCAATCTCGCAAAAACAGGTTTTTACGTTTAAAAAATCTGTACACGCTCATTTTTTTACTAGCCATAGTTTCGGCTGGTATTGTTGGTGGATTTTTGTTAACCACAAAACCAAACAACCAATCGCAATTACCAAACAAAAACGAATTAGCTAAGCCTACTAATGGTAAAGGCACTACTGGTGATGCTATGCGTAAAAAGCAAAAACCAGCAAGTATAATTAACATAAATCCAGAAATTGAAAACGCTAACTCGGTAGATATTTCAATTAATAATGGTATAGTTTATAATGTTAACGCTGAAAAAACCAACTCAACTTTAAGTATTATAATTGATAATGATAACTTAAATAACAATACTGTTTTAGCTACAAATACTATCAACAACCATCAAGAGTTAGTACAAAACGAAAAACAAATTCAAAAAGAAAACGACAAGCAACCTTTAAAATCGAAAGAAATAACTGGATGCAATGTTGATATAGATTATTACACATCATACGATAATGGATTTAACTTTATTGCTAAAACTCAAAACCAAAACGTGCAACTTACCTGGCAATTTGGTGATGGAAAAACAAGTAAAGACATCAATCCTAAACACATTTACCAGAAAGCAGGACAATATGCTGTTACATTAACCGCAATAGATAAAATCACTAAATGTAAAGCAGAAACGTATAAATTAGTTAGTGTAACCAAAGGTGTAGATTTAACTGCATCAACCATTAGTGGAACTGTATTTGCTGATGCCGAATTTGCTGCTAAAACATTAGTAGAACTTTGGGTGCGTAATATCAAAACCAACCAATACGAAGCCTACCAAGCAGCTTACACTAACAACAATGGCTATTACGAGTTTGATGAAGTGGGCGAAGGAAACTACCTAATTAAAACAAGTAGTTATAAACTATATAGTGCTACTTATTACGGCAACACTACCGATAAAGAATATGCTAATAATTTAGCCATTTTTGCTAACGATTATAAGCACTTAATAGGTTACGATATTCAAATGATAAACCATCAACAGAATACATCTATTTATAAAAACACTTCAGACTCTGGCAGTAAATGGATGATAGTGCTTGATGGCAATAACAATCCTATTGCATCTGTTTTAGTTAACGCAAATGGCACGGTGCAATCTAATAGCACTTTACCGCAAGGCGAATACAATTTGATGGATCCAACTACTGGTATTACATCTGGTAAAATTAATGTAAATAAAAATGAAACTAGCCTAAGTGAAAGTTCAAACAATAACGCTAAAAATGACCTTACATCAACACAGCAAGAATTGGTATTGATGCCAAACCCTGCAATAGATAATGTTAAAGTAAGTTTAAGCCCATCAAACAACACTCCAATAGAAGTTAGTATTGTTAACTACCAAGGAGCATTAATGCAAAGCTTTACATTAAGCAGCGGAACAAATGTAAACAGTATTAACATAAGCTGGCTTCCGGTAGGCACCTATTATGTAGTGGCAAAACAAAATGGCAAAACAACAAGTACCCGATTGGTAAAAACAATCGACTCAAGTAAGTAACTTTTCATAGGGTTAGGTTTATAAATAAAAAGAGGCAACTTAGCAATAGGTTGCTTCTTTTTTTATTACAAAGTGCCAGTAAAAACAATGGTTGCAATTGGGATAATAGCCCATGGTATTTAGCTGAATACATTCATGAAAAAAGCATGACAACAGTTTTCACCTTTACCTATTTAATTGTTTAGAATTATTAATAATATCACTCTAAATTAATTAACATCAACCCCATAACAAACGGGGCATTTAAAAGCGCTATAATCTTATTAATTTATTTATATTAGCTGTAACATAATTATGGCAACAATTCAATTTTTTGGTGCAGCTAGGGTAGTAACTGGTAGCAAACACCTCATAACAACAGCAAGTGGCAAAAAGCTCCTTTTAGATTGCGGATTATTTCAAGGGCGGTTAGATAATCGTGATGAAATGAATAGAGATTTTGGGTTCGAACCACACGAAATAGATTATGTAATACTGTCTCATGCACACATTGATCATAGCGGACTTTTACCGCGATTAATTAAGCTAGGTTTTAGAGGAATAATATTTGCAACTCCTGCTACAATATCATTATGTGAAATTATGTTGTTAGATTCGGCACATATACAAACCGAAGATTTAAAACATATTAATAAAAGACGTGCAAAGCGGGATGAAGAAATTATTGAACCACTATACGATGTTTTAGATGTAGAAAAAACACTCGATTTAATGGTGCCTGTAGAATATGATGAAACCATCACTATTGATAAGGATATTCAATTAACTTTTACCGATGCTGGCCATTTATTAGGTAGCGCAGTAGTTAACATTGATGTTAATTGCCAAAAAGGACGTAAAACCAAAATTACATTTACAGGAGATATTGGCCGGTTTAACGACCAAATTTTACGCTCGCCACAACCATTTAGGCAATGCGATATTTTGATTTGCGAAAGCACTTATGGCAACCGATTGCATCCAAAAACAAATGATATAGAAACTCAATTATTAAACGTAATTAGAAAAACTTGTGTTGAACAAAAAGGCAAATTAATTATTCCAGCTTTTAGTGTTGATAGAACACAAGATTTGGTTTACATGCTTGATAAGTTTGCCAATGCGGGATTATTACCAAAAATAAAAGTGTTTGTTGATAGTCCACTTTCTGTTAAAGCTACAGGTGTTATAAAAAAACATGATGAATGCTACAACGAAACTTTTTTAGCTTATATGCGTGTTGATGCTGACCCTTTTGGTTTTAAAAATTTAACTTATGTAAGCGATGTTAATCAGTCAAAAGCGATAAACGATATTAAAGAACCATGCATCATCATATCTGCTTCGGGAATGGCTGAGGCTGGCCGTATAAAACACCACATTGCAAATAATATTCAAAACCCAAACAATACCATTTTAATGGTTGGCTATTGCACTCCCGAAAGTCTTGGAGGAAGGTTAAAAGCAGGTGCTACCGAAGTTAAAATATTTGGCGAAATGTATAAAGTAATAGCCGATGTGGTAAGCATGGATTATTTTAGTGCACATGCAGATTACGGTGAAATTATTACGTTTTTAAGCAAACAAAAAGCAAACAAAGTTCAACAAGTATTTTTAGTGCATGGCGAATTAGATGCACAAGAATCGCTTAAAACAAAATTGCAGGATATTGGTTATAAAAACATTGCTATTCCTAGAATGAAAGAAACTTTTAACCTTGGGCATTGTTAATTTATTTCATCTCACTTACTAAGCACCTGCAACTCAATTGTTGTAATATTATTTAATGAAAGAACACAAACGCAACATTTTATTTTTAATACTTGGCTCGTTTTTTATTGCTAATGCTATTATTGCCGAGTTTGTTGGTGTAAAAATATTTTCGGTTGAACAAACCCTTGGGATTACTCCTTTTAAACTAAACTTATTAGGAGATGAGTATTCGTTTAACATGACCGCAGGTGTGTTGCTTTGGCCAATGGTGTTTGTTATGACAGATATTATAAACGAATACTTTGGCAAAAAAGGTGTTAAGTTATTTTCATACATCGCTGCTGCTTTAATCGCTTATTCTTTTGTAGCTGTTTATGCAACCATACACACCACCCCTGCCGACTTTTGGATTACTAAAGAAACCCCACAAGGAAGTTTAAACATGCAATTGGCATTTAGTAGTATTTTTGGTCAAGGCTTATGGATAATTGCAGGCTCGCTAATTGCATTTTTAGTTGGTCAGGTAGTAGATGTTTATACTTTTCATTTTATAAAAAACAAAACAGGCAATAAAGCACTTTGGCTGCGCAGCACTGGTTCTACACTAGTTTCGCAGTTCATTGATAGTTTTGTGGTATTGATAATTGCATTTTATATTGGTGGCAACTGGCCATTAAAATTGGTACTTGCTGTGGGTGTAGTAAATTATATCTACAAGTTTATTGTAGCTATTGTATTAACCCCATTGCTTTATGTTGTTCATGCAATAATTGATAATTACCTAGGTAAAGATTTAGCTGAACAAATGATGGCTGAGGCCGCTAAAGAATAGCTGATTAAAAATATTCTATCAATTAAAACAAATTCAATAACAAGTTACTCCTTCAATCTATTTTCCAATAATATTTTTAGTTTCACTATCTTGCGCCACTTTTAAAAATTATATTAATGGAAATTAACAACAATGCTTTTTACGCTGGGGGCGTAAAATTAACCGATGTGGCACAAGAGTTTGGCACACCCGTTTATGTTTATAATGCTGATAAAATTATATCTCAATATAAACGTTTAAAAAACGCATTTAATCCTATTGATATTAAGATAAAGTACGCTTGCAAAGCATTAAATAATACTGCAATTTTAAAACTATTAAAAAATGAAGGCAGTGGTTTAGATACCGTATCAATTAATGAGGTTAAACTTGGTTTGCTTGCGGGTTTCGAGCCTAACCAAATAATATTTACACCAAATTGTGTAGGCATTGACGAGATTAAAGAAGCAGTAGAATTAGGCGTGCATATTAACATAGATAACATAAGCATTTTAGAGCAATTTGGTGCAATTTATGGCAACTCTGT
>JAGPCI010000308.1 GCA_018058165.1 Bacteroidia bacterium | reverse complement strand
CAAGTTATCTTCGGTTAATAGGGTATCTGTATTGCTATTGGCGGCGGCGGTGCTGCTGTTTACCTCAAAACCCCAATCGCCAAGGCGTTGTTCTTGCCCCCTATACAAACCCAGCAACATGTCGCGCACCGACGATAAATAATACCGAATGGTATTAACCGTTTTGCTTGTTTGTCCTTTGGCAATTCCCAACAACAAATTGCGGCTTTGCGTAGCTGTTTCGCCATCGCGAGCCACCTGCGCGGCTTGCTCAACCAATAGGGTTGCTTGTGCTACTAAGTCAATTAGCCCATCGGCTAATACAGCAGGGATAAGGCTATTTGCCCCATTAGCCGCATGTTTTTTTACGATAGTGTCGGCTAATCGGCTTAATTCTTCGGCATTAGTGGGTATTTCTACCCTTATGTCGTTTTGTGGCGAGTTAACCACATAACCATAAGAGCCTAATTCGCGCTCTTTACCCCTATAAATACCCAATAAATAATCGCGAATACTAGTAACGCTAAACATAATGGTATTAGGTGTAAACCTATTTTGGGTAATGTGTATACCTAAAACTAAATTGCGCTTTTCGGTTAGGCGCTCGGCTTCTTTTTTTAGGTCAATTTGTTCTTTGTTTTTAGCCAGCACTGCAGTATAAACTACCTGCATCTGCTGCATAATACTATCGGGCAGTGGGCTAAGATTGCCGTCTTTGGCATGTTTTTTTAATACATTATCTGCCAAAGTCTGCATTTCTTGCGGATTTAAAGGCATCTCTACCTTAATTGTTTGATTCGGCATACTAAATAAATTTTAATGGTTACGAGATAATATAATGATGTTTTAGCGTGATATAATGATGTTTTAACGTGATATAATGATGTTTTAACGTGTTGTAATGGTGTTTTAGCGTGTTATAATGGTGTTTTAGCGTGTTATAATGGTGTTTTAGCGTGTTATAATGGTGTTTTAAAGTGTTGTAATGGTGTTTTAAAGTGTTGTAATGAGTATCAAACAAGTTGTTTAGAAGGCAATAGCGCACTTATAAGAGACAATACTTGAACTTAAAGAGACAAGGTAGCTCTGCAAAAGGCAATAGAACACCGATAAAAGGCAATACTTGGATTTAAAGAGGCAATACTTGGATTTAAAGAGGCAATACTTGGATTTAAAGAGGCAATACTTGGATTTAAAGAGGCAATACTTGGATTTAAAGAGGCAATACTTGGATTTAAAGAGGCAATACTTGGATTTAAAGAGGCAATACTCACTTCCTTAGAAGCATAATATGGGAAACATTTGAACATTAAACACCTTATAGACGTATTTTATTGTGTAATGGTTGCTTTTGTGGGCAAAAAAAGTGTTTTTTTTGTTTTTTTTTACTTTATGGTGATAAAATTTTGTAATTGCTTACAAATTTGTAGCTACAACCTTTATTTAATAAACCAATAGTAACTAAAAAAACTTTGTGTAAAACCCAAAACTCAAAATATTTGGCTACCTTTGCGGCTAATTTAAGACATTAATTAACAAGACATAATGGCATCAGTAATCAATTACCAAAAACACATTAAATCGCCGTTTAGTTGGTAATTTTGATAAAAACAGTACCACACAATTTTTAAATCAACTTTAAAATATGGAGCACCTAAAACAACCTACTTGGTCAGAAGCTATGGAGCTGGCAATTATTGAATTGGGATACATGGCTACCTTAAAACAAATTTATCAAACAGCCCCTAAATTTAAACAATTTAATGGAGCAACTCCCCATAAAACCATAAACGAAAGAGTACAAAGAGATGACAGATTTTACAAGTTAAAACCGGGTTTGTACGGATTACGAGCATTTTTAGATAAAATTCCTAATGAATATAACCCCAATGTTAAAAAAACATCGGAAGAAGAAAACCGTATTACTCACTCATATATTCAGGGAATGTTAATTGAAATAGGCAATTTAAGTGGTTTTAACACTTTTACCCCCGACAAAAATAGCTTGTTTATCACTAAAAAATTAAGTGAAATAAGTACCCAAAAAGAAATACCAAATTTCACTTTTGACGGTATCATACAATCAGCTAAATACATTGATGTTATTTGGTTTAACGAAAGACAATTTCCTAATGCGATATTTGAAGTAGAAAACTCTACTAATTTTAGAAATTCGTTAGTGAAATTCGTAGAACTACAAGATTTTACTACCTCAATGACCATTATTGCACCTAAAGAAGAAAGTAAAACTAAAAAATTTAACCAAGAAATAGAAAAATCTGCATTTTCTAGCATAAAAGGCAGGGTTAAATTTTTTGACTACGAGTATGTAGAAAAATTGTACAATCATCAAGTTGCCTCACAGCAATTTAAGAACTTTTTTTAAACTAATGAATATCATCACCTCAACAGAAAAATTGAGCGAAAATCACCAGAATTCATTTTGGTATTTTGGCGATGAAAAAATAGCGACATTATTGCAAGATGACAGAGAAATACTAATCTCTGTTTGTGGAGAAATAGCAATGGTTTTTCCAAATGAGGATTTTTTTAGAAAAAATGACCAAGCTGTACACAAAGCCTTAACATTAAATTACGATGACCAAAAACTCAAAAAAGTACTTTTTGACGAATGTAACTGGTTCGACTTCTTGTACAAAAAAAATACTTCTCAAACTTGGGAAGATATTGAAGGTGATGAATGTTTTAGTTATGACCAAGCACTGAAAAATGCCATAGATGCTTTAAACGATGATGAATTTTGGGAGCAATTTTAGCAAAAATTTTCACAACATTTATCCAAACTACATCAAAAAGCATTACCCTAAATTTACAATCTTTAGAACAGTAGTTTTGTTTGGCGGACAAGAACAACAATTGATAGAAATTGAAATTGGCTTTTTGTTAAACGAAAATGGCGAACTTATTTTAGGCATAAAAGCACCTAAACTTTTTCAAGAAGCCATTAAAAACTTACTCGACTTTTGGAAGTAAGTACTAAGCGGCTCTCCAAAAAAAAAAAAAATCCCCCTTAAAAGCCCATAACTTTTAAGGGGGATTTTTGCGTAGTGTAGCATTAGGTTATTCGCCAAACTTTTTCTTTGTTATTTCTTGCAGGGCGTACATTTCGTCGCGTA
>JAGPCI010000002.1 GCA_018058165.1 Bacteroidia bacterium | reverse complement strand
TATAATTATTGTGCTGGAGCAGGCTCTGTTGCCGGTGCTGTTGCAGGCTCTGAACCATCACCTGGAGTTGTAGCTGGAGTTTCTTGAGTTGGTGCTGGTGCCATTAATGGAGCAGGTGCAGCAGTATTCTCTATTTGATCCTTAATACGACTTTCAGGTAAATCACCTTCTGTATCTATAGTAGGACGAACAAAATTGCTTCCTAAAGAAAGTACAATTAAAACAATAGCTAAAATCCATGTAGCTTTTTCAATAAAATCACTACTGCGTTTTGCGCCCATAATTTGGTTAGGAGAGGCAAAGTTTGCTGCTATTCCTCCACCTTTTGGATTTTGAATTAATACTACAAGTGTTAAAAGAATACACACTAAAATGATGATGATTGAAAATACTGTATACATGTTTGTTAGTCTTTTTGTTCGGTTTTAATTTTTTTAATAAGGCTCGCAAAATAAGACATTTTGCTTGGATATAACAAGCACAATTTTTCATAAGCTTTAATTGCCTTTTTATAATTGCCTTGCTTGTACAATAAATTTGCAAGTGTCTCTGTTACAAGGTCGTCATCTTCCTCAACACTTTGCCTTGCCATATTTACAGGATTAAAAAATTCGGCTTTGGGTCTGCTAATGCTAGGATTCTCTTTAATAAACCTATCTAAAATATTGTGAAAATTGTTAACATTACTATTAGCTACGGCCTCATCAATATCAGCTTTTGTAACCTCGGGTAAATTTGGCGAAAACAATGGTTTGGCAATTGGCTGCGCTACTTTTTCGGGTTCAACTGGTAATATTGGCGTTTCAATTTTAGGTTTAATTGTTTGCTGCTTGGTTATTTCTTTCTCAATTTTAGCCGAATCAGTTTCGATGTGCGGACTATTTTGTTGTAATAACCATTCTACAAAAGTAAGTTCTGTGCCTTCAGCTGCATTATTTTCTTCGTTTATTTCAGATTCAATGCTAACTTCATCAACTATAGTTGGTTGTTGCAGTAAAATTTCTTCAACTATATTTTTCTCTACCTCAACAGCTTCAATATCAAATTCACTTGTTGGCTCTGCTTGCAAAATTAAGCTTTCTTCAAGCAATGCATTAATTACCAAATCGGCTTTTAATTCATCATCACTTAATTCTACCTCATCATCACCTTTTATTATATTAGCTTCCTCCACCAATATTGGCTCAGGAGTAATTTCTTTTACATCTTCAACTATTAATTCTGCAGGTTCTTCAACCACCAAAGGCTCATCAATAGCGACCTCAACAGCAACAACAGGTGTTTCTATAATTGGCGCAACTACTTCTGGTGAATTTATAACCGCTGCAATTTGTACTTCTGGCTTATGTATTTCTGGAGTATTTAACGTAAACCAATGTGGAGTTAAATCATGTAAGTAATGATACAACACTTCCCTATCAGGAACGGCTAAAGCTGTTTGTTTAAGGTATTTTTCGTACTCGTAATGTTTTTCGTTGTAAAGCGCCTTTGTTATTAACACTCGGGCATGGGTAAAATACGGAAAGTTGGCCAAAATTTGTTTTAGCTCACCAACTTGTTTTGTACCAAGTAAATCAGGATTATCTATTAGGTGTATAAATTCCGTTTTGTTCATGCAGTGATTATGCGAATAAACGGCTTTTTTTTGAATTGATGGAATATAAGGACTAGGAGTAGGAGTTACTTCCTTGATTTACCAATTAATAAAAGCCTTATTAAAAACATCTTGAACCAAAATATCGGCTACTTTACCTACTAATTCAACCTCAACTGATGAGAAATTTTGTGAAGCAGGATAATCAACAAAATTAGAAAATTGCTGCGTAAAGTTTTTTGTTTCGTCTTTGGTGTTTTGGTAGGTAATTTCGATAGTAACTGTTAGCCTGTTAACCGCATTTTGCTGATTACCTTGCACTGCTACAGGTGCAGAAACATAATTAATAATTTTACCACTAAACCTCACATCACCCTCATTTTGAGTTAACTTTAATGAGGTTTCGTTTATAAATTTTGATTTTAGTTTTTCGGTTAGTAATTGGCTAAACGTAGGCATTACTATAGTTGCAATATTATTAATATACTCTACCGAAAAAGTTTTTGCATCGGGTGGAACTGAAGCACCTGTATGCGAATAAAAACCACAGCCGGTTAGTAAAAACAAACCGGCTGCGATGTATATAATTATAAAACGTTTTGCTAACATTTATTTTGCTTGCGATTGCGCTGCTACTTTTTCTTTAAGCCACTCGTAAGTTACCGACTTAGGACGCTCTAAAGGCGAACCTAAAGCCCTATCCCATATTAATGAAGTAAGCACACCTAAAGCACGCGAAACACCAAATAATACAGTAAAGAAATCATACTCCTTTAAACCATAATGCAACAAAATAGCACCACTGTGTGCATCAACATTTGGCCAAGGATTTTTGATTTTTTTGTAGTTGCCTAAAATCACTGGTGCAATTTCGTAAACATCCCAAACAATATTTACCAATTCATCAGTTGGCATGTGTGTTTTAGCAAACTCCATTTGTGCTGTAAAACGAGGGTCGGTTTTACGTAACACGGCATGTCCGTAACCTGGTACTACTTTACCTTCGCTAATGGTTTTATGAATGTAATCTTCAATTTGTTTTTTGCTTGGTTTTCCTCCGCCTAATGCTTCTTGCAACTCCAATACCCAACGAATTACTTCTTGATTAGCAAGGCCGTGTAATGGACCAGCTAAACCGTTCATAGCGGCAGAAAATGCCAAGTATGGATCACTTAAAGCAGAACCTACTAAATGAGTAGTATGTGCAGAAACGTTTCCACCTTCATGATCTGCATGGATAACCATGTATAAGCGCATCAATTCTTTAAATTCTGGCATATCGCCAAAACCTAACATGTGTGCAAAATTCGCTGCCCAATCTAATTTTGGATTTGGTTCGATATGAACATTGTTTTTATATGTTCTGCGGTAAATATATGCTGCGACACGAGGTAAACGAGCAATCAAATTCATTGAATCCTCGAAAGTTGCTACCCAATAATCTTTTTTATTTACACCATCGCGGTATGCAGCAGCAAATTCACTTTCGGTTTGCATGGCCATAATAGCCACCGAAAACTGCGTCATAGGATGTGTAGTAGTTGGCAAAGCATCAATTACATTAAACACGTGTTTAGGAACCACAGCGCGTTTTGTCCAATTGCTACCTACTTCATACATTTCATCGTAAGTAGGTATTTTACCAATTAACATTAAATAGAACAAACCTTCAGGTAATGGCTCTGTAGTACCTTCTAAGCGAGGTAGTTTTTCTCTTAATTCAGGTATACTATATCCTCTAAAGCGTATGCCTTCTTCTGCATCCAACAATGATGTTTCTGTAATAAGACCAATCATGCCCTTCATGCCAGAAGCTACAGCATCAAGGTTGTAGCTACCCATTGGTACATCGGCATTTGCCTTTAAAAATTCTTTAATTTCTGCTGCTTTAGGTAAGCCAAATTCTTCAAACCTATTTTTAATTTTATCCATTGTGTTCTATTAAAACCTATAAAACGAAGTGACTGTTTACTTGTCTTTATGATAAATAAACCGCGTAAAATTAGTATTTGTTTTTTGATTAGTGAAATAATCCCAACAATTTATTGTGATATTTTTTTTATTTGTTAAGTATTGGGCTTTTTTATGAAAAAAATCATGTATACGTAAACCAAACTCGACATCAAACCAAGCGCAAAAAGTACTAATGCAGGGGTAACAAAGTTAAGTTGATAAAACTCACCTATCATCCAAGTGCTATTTGCGCTAATCCAAAAAAACACGGCTAAGTTTGGCCAAAATCGTTTAGGGAATTTTATAGATATTACCACCAAAGTTAAGGCTATTAATAAAGTAGGGATAGAAATTAAAGTGCCAATAAATTTAAAACTTAATAGCCAGCAAGTATCTTTTAACAACCACAATGGTATGTGTAGGTTTTCTAATATGCGGTGTTTGCCAAACATTAATTTAAATAAGCGCTAATAAAACTTGCAAATTGTTTAAACTTTAAAAAGCGAATTGCCTTTTCTGTCATTTTAAATTTACAATGCCCCTTATCTTATATATCTTGGGATTTTTAAAAGTAATGTCCGACTCAAAACCATCACCCATAATAATTTCTGTTTTGGTTGTAATGCGCACAAACTTATCAGAAGTAACAAGCTGTGTGGCTTCATCCCAAATAAGCTCTTCGGTGCGTAAAGTGTCGCCATTAGTATTTAAAACTTCTACATCATTTCTGGCAATCATCTTTTTTTCGCGATCGTAACGAATGGCATATTTAGATTTTAAAAAACTCTCGATAACACCTTGTTTATTATAAAATATTACATGCACGCCTTTACGCATTTCGGTGTAGTTTTTATCTTCAGTAGCGTATCGCTCTAATAAAGTTGCGGTAACTTTGGCTTTGGTATAGCCACTATCGGTATAGTTTATAGTAACATCTTTTCCTGTTTCTATCGGAATTATTTTATCATCCGTAATTCGTTTTACCTCTTCTGTATTATTGCCACAAGCAGCAATAATTAGGCTTAACAATATTAGTAAGTAGTTACGCATTTATTAATCGTATCTATACCTTTGAAACCATTTATCAGCAATAGAAACACCGATAACAAAACGTAAATACTCTTCTTTTACCAATTTTTGTTCGGTAGAACCACGCATCATGTACTCGGCCGACAAGTTAACTTTAGAGCGCGACTTACCTAATGGCAAACCTAACCCAATTGAAATTGCTAAGGTTGAAACATCAACCCCATTAGCACTTAACATGCCGTTATCGTATCTAACTCCTGCCCTATATTCTATTCTATTAAAGTAATTTTTAGCATCAAAAGCACTTGGTATAAAAAAACCTCCTGCACTAAAACTTGTCATGTTTTTTAATGAATCGCGTACACCTAATCCAGCATAATTAGCCCAGTTATTATAACCTACATCAACACCAACACCCCATTTATTAACTTCCTGAAAAAACACGCCACCTTTTAAATACATTGGTATTACTATATGGCCTTCATTGTTATTGTTGTTGGCCACAGTATCTTTTCCAATACTACCTATTGACGTAACACCTACGCCTAAAGTACGTACATTATAATTATCTGTTGCTGCTAACTGTGTTTGCGGACTATAAGTAGCACCAATACCATAACTGTATTTACGTTGTTTGTAAACAAAAGTATCTGTGTATTGCAAGCCAAGTTCCACCATCATTCCTCCAACATATTTATCTCTATTTTCTACCAAATTATACATTATAGAGTCGGTAGGAATACTTAATAAATTGCTGTTACTTATTTGTCCATATACATATGAACCGTTTACACCAACCGACAAACCTTTAAAAACGCGTATGCCCGAACCTATGTAAAACTTTGATAAGCCACCTCGGCCTTCAATTTTTTCGGTACCTGTAAAAGCGGCATTATTAACTTGCCTAGTTACATTATAACCTACGGCACTGTAAGGCATTAAACCCATACTAACTCCCCAGCTAAGTTTTTGAGAAATAGGTAAACCAAGCGAAATATACGCTAATGAGGCGGTACTAAAACTGCCTGATGTAGTTTTTGAGGAAACATTTCCAATTGCTCCAACTCCGCCCACATCCCAAGTGCTTAATAATAAACCACCGTATGAAGCAGGATTTTGGTTGTTAATTGAAGTTGGCAAACTTATGCCCTGATTTACTTGCCCCATGCCATGCATCCAAGCGCTTCCGCCAAATTGCATATCGCCTATACCAAGTGCCGAGTAAGGCGATTTGGATAAATTTTGTGCCGATAATTGATACCCTAACAGTACCAAAAACATACTGAAGAGGCCTTTAGCCTTTGTTAACATTGAATAATAAAATTTGATTTAACCCCATCAAAACTAATGAAGGTGCTGCAAATATGTTGTTTTTTATGTGTTTAGCCAACATTACTGCATCACCACCGCATAATAATACCTGTAAATGGCCATAATGCTGGGTATAACGAGTAATTTTTCCATTTATTTCATCGGCTACGCCAAAACAAACACCACTTAATAACGATTGATTTGTAGATTTACCTTCAAAATCATCTGGCCAAACTAAAGCTGGTTGCGGTAATTTATGTGTAAAATGATGCATAGCCTGCAACCGCATTTGCAAACCTGGTGCAATTGCCCCTCCTTTATATTGTGCATCAGCCGAAATAAAATCATAGGTAATACAAGTACCTGCATCAATTACCAAGCAATTGTTGTTAGCAAATAAACCTTGTGCAGCTGCCACTCCCGCTAGCCTATCCATACCTAAAGTTTCAGGTGTTTGATATTGTATAGCAAACGGAAATTTTGTTTGATAAGTAACCCTTAACAATGGCATATTTTGCTGTGTTATAAATTTAGCAACTTCATCAGCTCCTTGCCCTACCGCACACATTACGGCATGTTGAGGTTTATGGTTATTAATAAATATTTCTAAATCATTGGTTTGCGAAATAATAATTTCTTCAACCAAATAATGCTGATTAAATACAGCCGCTTTAATTCTAGTATTACCTATATCTATTGCTAATGTTATCATAACATGCTAATTTCTTTTACACCAAAATTTAAAATTTCATCACCGCGTTTTACTTGCAGTTGACCATTGGTATTAACACCCAAAATAGTTCCTTCAAATTGTTGGTTTTGGGTTTTAAAAGTAAGCAATTTATTTAAGCCCAATAAGTGTTTGTGGTACTCGTTAAAAATTGCCGGCCATTGTTTTAGTTTTAACTGGCCATATCGGTTATTAATATTGCTTAACAATTCATTCAGCAAATCAATTAAAACATATTTGTGATTGGTTTGGGTTGATAAGGATGTTGCCTTATCAGTACTAAATATTTGTTGATTAACATTAATACCCATTCCAGCAATACTATATTTAATGGAATTACCTTGAATTGCGTTTTCGAGCAATAAACCAGCTACTTTTTTATTGTTGATATAAATATCGTTAGGCCATTTTATAAATACGGATGAGGTATATTTATTGATTGTATCGAACATTGCTAAACAAATTGCCATGTTTAAATACGTTTGTTGTGATATTGATAAAAATGTTGGTAATAAAATTACCGAGCACAGTATGTTTTCTCCAGCACAACTCTCCCAAACGCTGTTAAGTTGGCCCCTGCCCTCAGTTTGCTCGTTAGTTAAAAGCACTAAACCTTCGTAAGCTTGGCCTTGCGAAAGCCTTTGTTTGGCCAATGTATTGGTAGATGTAACAACCTTAAAGTGCTCAATTTTAAACTGCACCGATTGTGTTAATGAGTTTATATCCATTAAAAGATTACTTTTGCACCAAAGTTATACAGAGTAATGGCAAAAACACCAGCTAAAAAAACCGCTGCTAAAAAAACCGCTGGAAAAACAGCAGCGAAAGGCGCCAAAAAAGCAGCGCCAAAAAAATTAAGTAAAGCAGCACAAGAGGCGCAAGCACTTGATAAGGAAATTAAAAAACTTAGTAAAGAAAAAAAACCTATAGCTAAGAAAACAGTTACAACAAAACCAAAAGGAGTTAGGCCAGAACGCAGCAGCAAACCAAGCACTGCCGACCAAGCATTAATTTTGGCCATGTGTGTTGCACAAGGTATGTACGAAAAAAAGGCGGAAGACATTCGTATTCTAGATATGCGTGAAGTAAAAGGTGCAAGTAGCGATTTTTTTGTAATTAGTCATGCAGAAAGTGATAAACAAGTTGAAGCAATTGCGAACAGTGCAGAAGACGAAACTGTAAAAATATTACAAGAAAAACCTTGGCATAAAGAAGGTTTTGAAAACCTAGAATGGGTTTTATTAGATTATATTGATGTGGTAGCACATGTTTTTCAGCAAGAAAAACGCGAGTTTTATGCAATTGAAGAACTTTGGGGTGATGCCAAAGAAGTAAAATTTAAAGGTAAATAGCATTTACAATTAAGGTATTTATATAAAAAAAGCAGCTCAAAATTGAGCTGCTTTTTTTGTTATTTGTTTTAACCATTACTTCCAATTAACTAAGGAAATTTAGGGAATTTTTTAAAGTCTGGTTTACGTTTTTCTAAGAAAGAGTTTTTACCTTCTTTAGCTTCTTCGCTCATGTAATAAAGCAAAGTACTGTTACCTGCCAACTCCTGAATACCTGCTTGGCCATCTAAATCGGCATTAAATGCACTTTTTAACATGCGCAAAGCAATAGGGCTTTTTTCCATTATTTTTCTGCACCAATCTAAAGTAGCATCTTCTAACATTTCTAAAGGAACAACTTTATTTACTAAGCCCATATCTAATGCATCTTGCGCATTGTACTGATCACACAAAAACCAAATTTCGCGTGCCTTTTTTTGTCCAACCACACGCGCTAAATATCCAGCCCCAAAACCACCATCAAAACTACCCACTTTAGGCCCTGTTTGACCAAATTTTGCATTTTCGGCAGCAATAGATAAATCACAAATTACATGCAAAACATGTCCGCCACCTATTGCCCAGCCAGCCACCATTGCAATTACTGGTTTAGGTATTCTACGAATTTGCATTTGTAAATCTAACACGTTTAAGCGAGGTACACCATCATCTCCCACATAACCACCATGACCGCGTACCGTTTGATCGCCTCCGCTACAAAATGCCTTGCCACCTTCGCCTGTTAAAATTACACAATATACATTTTCGTCTTGGCGAGCAAGTTCCATTGCTTCACTCATTTCTTTTACGGTAAGCGGTGTAAAAGCATTGTGTTTTTCGGGCCTATTGATGCTAATTTTTGCAACACCTTCAAAAAAAGAATATTTAATTTCTTGGTATTCCTTAATCGTTTTCCAGTCGTATTTACTTTCCATATTATTTTTTATACAGTTATATTTTTATTTTTTTAAACGTTTCAAAAACCTTTGCATTATCTTTCATACTAAATGCTAATTCCAAAATTGCAGGGCCAGCAGTTGGGTCAAAAAACTTAACCAATGCTTTATTTAATTTCGAATAATTATCGCAAAAGTAATAATCTAATTGATTATCGGTAGCTACAGATTTAACAGATTGTTTGTGAGGTGTGGTAAACAAACTTGCGTATTCTTTTTGGTTTGTTGGGCCATCAATTAAAGTAAATATACCACCACCGCCATTATTTAACACTACAACGCGTAAGTTGTTTGGAATTTTAGTTAACCAAAATGCATTTTTATCATACAAAAAAGCCAAATCGCCAGTAAGCAAAACTGTTAAACGATTGTTTACTGTTGCAGCACCTAAGGCGGTACTTGTGCATCCATCAATACCACTTGTGCCACGGTTACTATTTATTAACCAACTTTCATTTAAATTACCAAGCCAGCTAACATAACGCACTACACTGCTATTGGCCAGTTGCACATTAGCACCTAAAGGAATATGTTGCAAAATTTTATTGGTAACATGTAACTCACTCCAAACAGATTTGTTGGTGAATTTGTTTACCGCATTACTTAATTTTAAACTTGCATCAACCCAAATTTGACTAAAATTTTTGCTTGATTCTTTTGTAAACTGAATACTTGCCAGTTGGTTAAAAACATCATCAACCCTAGCATTAATTGTTTGTGTAATATTGCCATAAGTATTTACCATTTCGGTTTCTTGTTGAATACGAAAATGCCATTTTGGTTGCTGATTTTTGAGCCAATTTTTAAAGCTTTTTGACAACACTGGACCGCCCACACTAATAATAAAATCGGGTTGAAGGCTGTTTAATAAATTTGAATTGGCAGCACTAATAAGTTTATCAAAATTATTAATAGTTGATATGCTGTGTTTATTACTTACCACATCGGTTAGTATTACAACATTATTATTGTTTTTTAATGATAACAGTGGAGTAATCCAAGTTTCGTGCATAGCACCTTGCCCAATTAATATTATTTTTTTTGATGAATTAATCCAAGCATGTTCTAATTGACTATAATCTGTATCAATAAATTTAGCAGCAGATTTATGAACATGTTGGCTTAACCACTTAAAAATATTTTTTTCGAGTGTGGATAACTTGCCATTTGAAGTGTTTTGAGCATATAATGGTTCTTTTAATGGAATATTAATATGCACAGGACCTTTGGCCGGAAATGTGGTTTTACCAATAGCATCGGCAACTACTGCAGTAGTTTCACGATGATTCTCGTTTCCATGCGCATAACTTTTAAGCTGATAAAACCCGCGAACGTGGCTGCCATAGAGGTTTTGCTGATTAATCATTTGTCCATCTTGTTGATTTAATAGCTCCTCTGGCCTATCGGCAGTAAGCACCAAAAGCGGTATTTTTTGATAAAAAGCCTCAGTAATTGCGGGTAAATAATTGGCAGAAGCTGTACCAGAAGTACAAATAAGCACCACCGGAATTTGTTTTTGTTGGGCAATACCAAGAGCAATATATGCCCCTGCACGTTCATCGACTGCTACAGTTATGTTAAATTTTTTAAGCTGCGCAAAAGCCAAAGCCAATGGAGCCGAACGAGAACCAGGGCTGATAACCACATGTTTAACACCAAGTAAACGACAGGTTATTGCAATAGAATGTACGTGTTGCTGCATATTATTATTAGGCTATTTACAATAAACTAAGCTAAGTTAGTTTAGTTTTGTAAACAGCGCTACAAAAATATCGTTTACAATGAGGTTTGAAAAACAAAATGATTTTCTATTTTTGGCGAACGTATAACGTAAATTAATAGCGTATAAATAGGAAAGACTGAGAATGAAAAAAAGAATATTATTATTTGTATTTAGTGTAATGAGTATAGTAGGCTTTGCTCAAATACAAAACCCTGAGGAGACAGGCGGTTACGATACCGAAATGCCTGATAGTGCAGAACAACAATATGACGAATATGGAAACCCGATAGAACCTGCTGAAGAAGTTGATAGTTCACTTATTCCGAAACCATTTGAGCGTATTGTTTTATACATTGATTCGGTTACTAACTTAATAACATACTTAGGTGTAATAGAACAGGAAGATACCGGTTCAGACTCGTTATACATTAGAGCCAAACGTTGGGCAGAAGCACGCTTTGGTAAGCTAGAAAAAAATTTATACGAGATTGATAAGAAAAACCAAAAACTGATTATTAATGGAATAATACCAGCTAATAACTACAATAGCAAATACACAAAACGTAGTATAGGTTTGCACCAGTTTAAAGTAACCATTTGGATTAAAGAAGGAAGATATAAATACCAAATAAGTAGCTTAGTACATGAAGGCCGTAAGCCTAACAATGGTAGTGCCCCTCGCAACTATTTCGAATTTTATTATACCTCTCCAAAATCGGTAAAAATTTATGATAAAATATTGCGCGATGCCGACCGAGATATTACTAAATTAATAGACAATTTAGTGGTAAACATGAAAGATCCTATTATTGTTGACGAAGAAGATTGGTAGCAGATAATACTACCTTATATATTTAAAAGAGCTGTCTAAATTTATTTTAGGTGGCTCTTTTTTTTGAAACGAATACAAAAAATCAAACCCCAAAAAAAATAAACTATTGCTTTAACGCAGCAGTCATTTTTATGGGTTGAGTTTTTTTATAACTAACCAAAAACACACCACAAAAAATAATCAATATGTATGATAATTTCTCGAGGGTTAATAAATCTTTACCCGAAAAAATTGCAATTAAGGTGGCTAAAACGGGTTGTAAATAAATATAACTACCCACCAATGATGAACTTGCTTTACGCAAAGCATATGCATTTAAAACATAGGTTAAAAAAGTAGAACCTACGGTTACAAAGGCAATAAAAACCCATATTTTAGGGGAAAATGATGCAAAATTAATTTCGGTAAACTCGCCTATACCAAAAGGAAGCACAACTATAAAACCAAAAACAAAACTCCACATGGTAACTGTTAAAGGATGGTACTTTTGCATAAGCGATTTTGCATAAACCAAATAAAAGGCATAGATAATTGCGTTTGCAGTTACCATTACATCACCCCAAACCGTTTGCGCACTAAAATTAAATTTTGTGCCACCCATTAAAAAAATTGCACCAATTGCTGCAACTACTATCCCAAATATTTTTTGCCAAGTAATTTTTTCTTTTAAATACAGTGCTGCAAATACCACTACAAAAATTGGTGTATTCATCATTAATACCGAACCATTGATAGGTGTTGTAATGGATAAACCTTTAAAAAACAAAAGCATGTTAAATGCTACCCCAAAAAGTGCACTAAAACATAGTTTAAATATATCACGTCTGTCGGTAATTTTTTGTTTGATAAATATGGCATGAAAAATAAAAATTAACACCGCTGCCACTGTTACCCGCATTAAAATAAATGCAAAAGGTTTTACAAATAATGGCATTACTTGCTTAGCAATTGTAAATGTTGCACCATAAATTAATGACACAAGAAACAAAGCAAGATGAACTTTTAATGGTGATTTCATACCTACTTAACAAGTTGCTGGTAATGCTGTTTTTCATCTGCAACAAAATCAATTTCTCGCGATTCTTTTAAGAAACGAAGACTTAACATGATAGCAGAAAAAGTTAATCCTAAGGTTAATCCAAACCATATTCCATACAACTCTAAATTAAAATATTTTGCTAGTATCCATCCAAACGGAATACCGATTACCCAATAAGCAACTACAGTAATTAGGGTGGGTACTTTTGTATCAGAAATACCACGTAATACGCCTAAACTTACACATTGCACACCATCGCCTAATTGAAACAAAGCGGCAATTAGCAACAAGTTGGCAGCCATGCCACCCACATAATCATCATTAATATAAAGACCTACAAAAAAATTATTAAATACAGCAAACACCAGTGCAGTTGCAGCCATAAAAACAAACCCCATAATAAGTGCCGCCCTGCCAGCCAAGTTTAAATCGCGTTTATTTTTACGGCCAAGTGCATCGCCCACAGCAATACTGCCACCGGCAGATAAACCAGTTGCAATCATATACGTTACTGATGCCAAATTAATGGCTATTTGATGTGCAGCCAATTGTTCTTTGCTAAACCAACCTATAATTATTGCTGCTGAAGCAAATGCTCCAACTTCGAAAAAATATTGCATACCCGAAGGCAATCCAACAGAAAATATTTGTTTAAATAAGCGCCAACCTTCGCCAACCTCTTTAAGGTGTAACCATTTTTTGTAACGGCTATTGTAAAGCACATAAAGTAACATAGCAACAGCCATTAACATGCGGGTTAAACTAGTAGCAACACCAGCACCATTAAGCGCTAATTCAGGGAAACCCAACTTGCCATATATTAACACCCAATTGCCAAACACATTAAATATAAGCCCAATTACAGTAATTACTGCCGAAGGTTTTGTAATAGACAACCCATCGCTAAATTGTTTTACACCCGTAAATAAAATTAAAAATACTGTACCTAAATTAAGTAAGTGCAAATAAGGAATGGTTAAAATAGTTACATCATTATTTTGGCCAAACCAATGCAAGTTAATGGTGAGGATATATAACGCAATACCTATAAACGCACTTAAAGCTAAGGATGCCCAAATGGTTTGACGGAACAATAAAGCGGAATCGTTATTATGGCCCGCGCCTTTTGCTGTAGCAACTAATGGAGAAACAGCAGACAAGGTACCAATACCAAAAATAGAAACCATAAAATACACTGAATTGGCCAAACCTGCGGCAGCTAGATTAGTAGCATCAAGTTTGCCAATCATTACTATATCTGCAACACCCATCAAAACAATACCTATTTGCCCAATAATTATTGGGTAACTAAGTTTTAATATTTTTAAAAAATAGGGTTTATATTTTTGATACATCTACGGTTTAGTTCAATTTTTAAAGGCCGCGAATATAAACCAATTAAAGGGTTTCGATTTAAAATTTAATAAAATTGAGGTGCGTATATTATTCATTTAAGAAACTTATTACTTTGGCTTATTTAAAAGAATAAAATCCAACCTTCACAAACTTCATTAAGCAAATGAATATATACCTACTAAAAAAAGGTTAAAAATTTTAGTTTTTCAAAAGTTCCAACTTTCTGACATCATCATAACGACATTCAAATTAATGAAAACAGGTTTAATAAATTCTTTTGAACGCCTGTTTTGTTCAACAACATCAAAAGGTAATATTTCCGCTATTGATTGGCTCGCCTTAATGCTATTAAACGTATAATAAATTAGCTCCTACGTTCACCAATTTGTTGTCTCCACATGGCGTAATACAATCCTTTTTCATTCAGTAAATCTTGGTGCTTACCTGTCTCAACTACTTCTCCTTTTTCTAATACAAAAATATTATGAGCATGCATAATAGTAGATAATCGATGTGCAATTAAAACGGTAATATTTTCACGTGTGTGCGATATCTTTTTAATAGTATCAGAAATTGCTTCTTCGGTTAAAGAATCAAGTGCCGAAGTTGCCTCATCAAACACCATAATATGTGGATTACGGAGCAATGCACGTGCAATAGATAACCGTTGTTTTTCGCCACCGCTTAATTTCATTCCACCTTCGCCAATTACCGTATCCAAGCCATTTTCGCTACGTTCTACAATATTTAAACAAGCCGCCATTTCTAATACTTTATTTAACTCTTGGTTGGTTGCGGTTGGTTTTACAAACAATAAATTTTCGCGTATAGTACCCGAAAACAGTTGTGTATCTTGCGTTACAAAACCAAGTTGTTGTTGTAATTCATCTTTATCTATTTGGGTTGATGGAATATTATTGTACAAAATTTGCCCAGATTTAGGACTATACAAGCCAACCAACAATTTTACTAAGGTGCTTTTACCACTTCCACTCGGGCCAACAAAGGCAATGGTTTCGCCTTTATTTACGCTAAAACTAATTTTACTTACCGCATCATAATTTGCAGACTTGTGCCTAAACACCACATCTTCAAACTGCATATTATCTATTGCTCCTAAAACTTTCGGGTTTGTAGGTTTTGGCTCTAATGGAATACTCATTAATTGCTTAAAATTAACTAACGAAGCTTCGGCCTCACGGTAACTAATAATTACATTTCCTACTTCTTGTAATGGTCCAAAAATAAAGAACGAATAAAACTGTAAGGTGATAATTTCTCCAACACTTAACTCTCCGTTAAAAATTAAATACAATAACATAAACAAAATACTTTGCCTAAGTAAGTTTACCAATGTGCCTTGCACAAAAGAAATACTCCTAATATCGCGCACTTTTTTAAGCTCAAGTTGTAGTATTTTTTTAGTTGTGCTATTTAATCGCTCAGTTTCTTGATTAGTTAATCCTAAACTTTTAACCAACTCAATATTACGTAAACTCTCTGTTGTACTACCTGCCAAAATGCGGGTTTCGCTAACAATTTTTGTTTGTACTTTTTTTATTCGTTTTGATAAAGAATTGGTAATAATACTTAGAAAAGTAGCCGCGATAACATAAGCTACAATTAAACCGCCATGTACGTTAATTGCATACACCATTACAAACACAATACCCACAACCGAAGCAAACAAAATATTAATAAAGCTCATGATAAACTTTTCGTTATCGGTACGTACTTTTTGTAAAATATTTAATGTTTCGCCACTGCGTTGGTCTTCAAACTCGCTAAATGGAACTTGCAAAGTATGTTGCAATCCATCGGTATAAATATCGGCCCCAAGTTTTTGTATAACTAGGTTTACGGTATAATCTTGAAATGCTTTAGCTATACGGCTAACCATTGCCACACCAATTGCAGCAAGCACTAATAATCCAGCTCCTTTTATAAACTCCTCTTTGGTAAAATCACTTGCATGTTGCGCATATTGGTCGATTATTTTACCGTAAATTAATGGGTCTAATAACGAAAAAACTTGGTTAATAGTAGCAAACAACATCGAAAGTGCTACCAGCTTTTTATATCTTTTAAGGTAATTAAGTAGTATTTTCATCTGTAAAAATAAGGCTGCAATTTTACGGCTTAATTAACAGAATACATTTACGCAATAAATTAAACAGCAATTGATAGGTAAATTAGCACTAATTGTAGGTAAACAAAATACCTTGTGAAATCAATAAACAGCAATTAGCTATTTTATACAATCAATTACTGCAATGGAATCTCAATATTTACAGTTGTTCCATTACCAATAGACGAATCAAAATCAACCGAGCCATTTAAAAACTGAACCCTAGATATGATATTTTTTAAACCAATACCTTCAAAACTATTTATATTTTTAGTATCAAATCCTTTTCCATTATCTTCAATAATCATATTTAAATGGTTATTATGTTTTACAAGTTGAATACTAATGTAATTTGCTTGTGCGTGTTTTACAATATTACTAACACACTCTTGCAATACGCGGTATAAAACAGTTTCGGTACTACTATTTAATCGCTCGGTTAAACCTACAATTTGCAAATCAACTTTTAGCGAACCAGCCGTAGAAATTTTATTTACAAACTCCCTAAAAGCTGCACTAATTCCACTAGTTATTAATGCATTTGGCATCATGTTATGCGAAACACTACGCACTTCTTTTACAGCATCGTCAACCAAGGATAATAGCAAACTAAATTTATCATCCATTTGAACACTTTTTAAAGTATTCTCTTCTGACAAAACCGACAAGTGCATTTTTACAGCACTTAATTGTTGGCCAACACCGTCATGCAAATCTTTAGCAATTCTTATTCGCTCTTTTTCTTCTGCCTCAATAATTGCTTTATTTCTTACCTCTTGTTGATGCAATAACTCAGCATCAAGCAAAGCCTTTTGTTTTAATTTATACCTATTATAAAAGAGGTAACTCAGTAACAAAATTGTGGCAATTGTAATAAGCAAAATTAGCAATTGCGTTTTACGCTTACTAATCTCTAATGCTGCATTTTTTATTATTAATGCTTGCTCGTTAATCTCTAAATCTTTCTTTTCTGTTTGATATTTAGTTTCTAACTCTGTTATTTGGTTATGTTTATTCTCATTATATAATGAATCTTTGTACTGAATAAATAACCTCAAATAGCTATTAGATTTAGTGGGGTTACCCAATTTTTCGTAATAACGAGCATAACCATCATAAAGTGCAGCAGCATTTTCAAACGAAATTTCTTTTACATTAATAAGCTCCGCTTCATTAAAATATTGCAAACTTAAAGCTGGTAGGTTAAGCTCAAGATAAGTATTACCCAATTGAATTAATGCTAAAGCAATATCTATTAATTCTCCATCATTTCTGCGTATTTCAAGCGACTTAATTTGGTAGCTTAATGCATCTTTATAATTACCTTGCTTAATATAAATTTCACTAATGTTATTTAATGTAACAAACATGCCTCGTTTAAAGCCTGTTTGCTCAGAAATCGCTTTTGCTTGTTTAAAAACAGCTAATGCTTTTGCATAATCTTTTGTATCTACATAAACAGATCCGATGTTTACAAAATTAGAGGCAATCCCATTTGAGTCGTTAAGCTCTTTTTTAATTTTAAGCGATTTAAAATAATAAACTAAAGCCTTTTTGGGCAAACGTTGGTCGGCATAAACATTTCCAATACTCATCATTACCGAAGCGGCTTTGGCAGGAAGTTTTATTTGTTCAAATATTTTTAAAGCATAAAGATAATGACTAATTGCTTTCAAATATTTTCCTTTATTATTATAGCAGTTGGCGATATTATTATTGCTAATTGCCATGAATTTCTGATCACCAATTTGGGTGCTTATTTCTAATGATATGAAATATGCAGCTAACGCCTCGTCAAGCTTACCTTGCTTTTTTAGCTTAGTACCTAGGCTATTGTATATCATCGCCTTATAGCTCTTTTGCTTTACCCTGTCTGCAAGTATTATTGCCTTATCAAACAACTCCTCGTAATTAATGGTTGTATCTTTCAACGGTTGTTCAAAAAGTAAACAATAAGCATTTAATTTAACGGTATCTGGTAAAACAGCGTTTGTTATACCAATTAAACTGTCAGCTAAATTACGCTGCGCCATAACATTACTAATTGTAATGCAACCAACAATAGCAATAGCACAAAGCCTAGTTACCAAATTTTTTATCATAAACAAAATTGTTAATTAATGCCAAAATATAACAAATAAACAGATACTAAAAAGGTGTAAGAAAATCAAAACTGATTTAGCTCACAAATTATTTTTAAATAAATTTAACTAATGTTGTAACATTAAACAACAATTGAAAAAACCTGTAAAAAATATAGATTGCACTACCTGCCAAAACATGGCCCTGTCATCATTTTGCACTTTAAAAAAAGATGAGTTAAGTGATTTAAACGACTATAAGCTAACGCACCGGGTTAAAAAGAATCAATTAATTTTTCATGAAGGTGATTTAGCAAAGGGTTTACATTGTGTGCACCAAGGCAAAATTAAACTTTACAAAACATTGCACGATGGAAGTACCCAAATTTTACGACTAGCTAAAGATGGTGAATTAATTGGCTACAGGGGGCTTTTGGGTGATGGACACTACATTGCCTCTGGTGTTGCAATTGAAGACTCGATTGTATGTTTTATTCCTAAAGAGCGCATATTTGATTTAATAAAATCGAACATAAAGTTTACTATGGAAATTATGTCGAGGTTTGCCGAAGATTTAAGCTTGGCCGAGAATAAATCGGTTAGCTTTATTCAAAAAGACACACGAGCACGATTAGCAGAAACATTATTATTACTTGAAAAATCGTTTGGCAAAAACAACGAAAACTTTATAAACATTGTATTAACCCGAGAAGATATGGCCAGTATTGCAGGAATGGCTACAGAAACTGCAGTTAGGGTTTTACGCGAATGGGACGATGAAAAAGTAATTTTACTCTTCAAAAAATACATAAAAATTGTTGATTACGAGCGATTATTTACAATTGCGAAACTCGAGGATTAATCAATATTTCTCCGACTTATATCATTCGGAATATTGACGCAGGTCAATAAATAGACCATATAAACATACGTGCTTTGTTACCTAATAAACAAGGCATGTTACCAGAAGTAGATATTGTAATTTTAAATCATAATGGCAAACGCTTTTTAGACGAATGTATCACCTCTGTTTTACAATCTTCTTACGCCAAAAAACAAGTTTACTTACTTGATAATGCATCAACCCAAGATGATGTAGCCTACGTAACTGAAAAATATCCCGAAGTAAAAATCATTCAAAACCCTTTAAACAATGGGTATTGTGCAGCCTATAACCTTGCTTTTAAAGCCTGCCCAGGCGAGTACATTATTTGCTTAAACAACGATGTAACAGTAGCCAAAAACTGGATTGAAAGTATGGTTAATCTTGCAGAATCGGATATGCGAATAGGTGCTATTCAACCCAAATTATTAGACTACAACAAACCTACCCATTTTGAGTATGCAGGCGGAAGTGGTGGAATGATTGATGTATTTGGATACCCTTTTTTACGCGGAAGAATATTTGATACGGTTGAAGAAGATAAAGGTCAATATGAAGATATTGCACCAGTATTTTGGACTAGTGGTGCAGCAATGTTTTTACGCAAATCTGCATTAGAAGAAAGCGGCATGTTAGATGAAACAATTGTGCATCATATGGATGAGATTGATTTATGCTGGAGATTACGCTTAGCTGGATACAGTTTATATGTTCAACCAAAATCAGTTATTAGGCATATAGGTGGCGGTACAATTACTACCGCAAGTTTCAAAAAAACATATTGGAACCACCGTAATTCCATTTACATCATGCTTAAAAATTACGCATTGTTACAAGTAATTCGTTTTGTACCTATTCATATATTTTTAGACTATGTGGTGATTTTGCAAGCCATGATTAAGTTTAATTTTACTACCATTCGTGCTATTTTAACTGCACATATTTGGTTGATATTAAACACTGGCTTAATTATTAAAAAACGTAAAGAAGTACAACAAAAACGTAAGGTTAGCGACAAACGCATATTGCCATACATGTATAGTGGTAGCATAGTATATAGCTATTTTTTAAAGGGTATAAAAACCTTCTCACAAATTAAATCAACCAAACAACATGAAAATAAACCTGATACATCAAGCCTTGAATGGACTAATGGTGCTACAACCGGAAATATTTAAAGACGAAAGAGGCTTTTTTATGGAAACATACCGTAAAGATGCATTTAAAGAATTAGGGTTAGAGCTAGAATTTGTTCAAGATAATCACTCCCGTTCATCAAAAGGCGTTTTACGTGGATTACATTTTCAATGGGAACCGCCAATGGGTAAGTTAATGCGTGTAACTTATGGTGAAGCATTTTTAGTAGCTGTTGATATTAGAAAAAATTCGCCAACATTAGGTCAATGGTATGGTGAAATTGTTTCGGCTGAAAATCAGAAAATGGTTTGGGCACCAGCTGGTTTTGCAAGAGGATTTTATACCATGAGTGAGTTTGCCGAAATTCAATATAAATGTACAGGATTATACAGCAATTTAGCAGAATCAGGTATTGCATTTAACGACCCTGAAATTGGCATTAAATGGCCTGATGAAAATCCAACATTATCAGAAAAAGATAAAAAAGCACAATCGTTAAATGAATGGTTGGCAAACCCAAATTCAAACCACTTTACTTATGGAAAATAGGCACAATGTACTGGTATTAGGTGGCGCAGGATATATAGGAACTGTTTTAGCACCTTATTTGCACGATAATAACTGCAACATTACCGTGGTAGATACCAATTGGTTTGGCAACTATTTGCCACCACATATAAACTGCATACAAAAAGATATTTTTGATTTGCATATTGAAGATGTTACAGGCTTTGATACTGTGATATTTTTAGCGGGATTATCAAATGATCCAATGGCCGAATTTTCGCCAAAAGATAATTTTATTTACAACACAGGAATGCCCGCTTACATTGGATTTTTAGCTAAAGAGGCAGGTGTAAAACGATTTATTTTTGCAAGTTCATGTTCGGTATATGGATACACACACAACAGCACTTTTAGCGAAGATGATGTGGCGATAAGCAATTACCCTTATGGTGTATCAAAATTACAAGGCGAACGTTCGTTGTTGGCTTTGGCTGATGAAAACTTTTCGGTAGTGTGCTTCCGTCAAGGTACGGTTAGCGGATATTCTGATCGCATGAGGTTAGACTTAGCCATTAATACCATGTTTAAAAATGCTTTAAGCAAAAGTGAAATTACACTTAGCAATCCTAAAATATGGCGCCCAATATTAGGTTTAGAAGATTTATGCAATGCCTATTTACTTGCCATTAATAGTGATTTAAAATTGGGCGAAATTATTAACATCTCCTCGTTTAACGCAACAATTGGTGAGTTGGCAAATGAGGTAAAGGATTTTATGAAATTACATTACAACTTAAATATAAACATAACCAACCAAAACGTGCAAGATTACCGAAATTACAAGGTAAGCACCGATAAAGCTTTACAATTATTAAACTATAAACCTACACAAGATGCTCATTCTATTATGCTTAATTTACATCATGCTGTCGATAAGTTCAGCAATTTTGATGATGAAAAATTCTACAACATTTTAGTGTTTAAAAATATTGTTTTAAACCAACTCATCAACCATTAATAATAACACTATGAAGAAGGCGATAATACTGGGTGCACAAGGACAATTGGGGAGTGATATTACCAACTTTTTCACTTCACAAAATATTGAAACAATAACACCTGCCCGAGCTGATTTAGATATTAAAAACCTAATGCAGGTAAAAGGATTTTTAGCTCAACATAGGCCCGATGTTATTATAAATACAGCGGCATACCATAATGTAGATTTATGCGAAGAAAACCCTAAGGAAGCATTAAATATTAACGCTACAGCACCTGCTTTTATAGCACGCATGTGTAATTACTTAAAAATTAAATTTGTACATTTTAGTACCGATTATGTTTTTGATGGTGAAAAAAACTCGCCTTACAATGAGCTAGATAAACCAAACCCACTTAATGTATATGGACAAACAAAATACGCAGGCGAAAATGCAATTTTAGCCGAAAATCAAGCAGCTTTAATTTTGCGTGTTTCGGCCTTATATGGTGTAAACCCTTGCAGAGCAAAAAACGGTTTAAACTTTATACAACTTATGCTAAAGCTAGCCAATGAAAGGCCAAGTTTAAATGTAGTTGGTGATGAGTTTGTATCGCCAACTGCAACTGCAGATATTGCTAAATTATTGCCCGCTTTAATAAAAAATGAATTAAGCGGAATAGTACATTTAACATCGGAAGGTTCATGTAGTTGGCACGAGTTTGCATCCACAATATTTCAATTAACCAATACAAAAGTTGAGGTAAATAAAGTTGATTCATCATTTTTTCCTTCAAAAACACCTCGTCCAAAATATTCAGTATTAGAAAACGCCTCTCTTAAAAACAGGGGTATCGCAAGCTTACCACATTGGAAAGATGCATTACAAAATTACTTAAAACAACAAAACTAAATCATGACAGCACAAGCTCACAAATTTCATATACCAGTTATGGGTATTGGCTTTACTGTAGATACACCCATTAAGGTAGCAAAATTTGGAATAAGTTCAGCCATTTCTATTGTTGAAGATGAATTGCTAGAACAAATGCGCAAGCATTATTGCACTTTGTATAGTTTGCCTTATTCAGAAATAACAACTTCAGATGATGATTATCGCGCTTTGCGAATTTCAACCTACTTAAATACAATGGATGAAATTATCAACAAACAAGTTGAAGATTTGCGCCAACAACCATTTTCGAGCCCAATTGTGAAGCAATATTTTAGTATGCTGCCTAACGATAATGACCTAAAGCAGCTGTATGATACTTTACCAAATATAACGGCTGACGAACGAGATAAAGCAGAAAAACACTTAAAAGAAAGTTGGAGTATTGGGGCTATTGAAGTTAATATTATGACCAAAGTAGACAAGCCCATTTTTGACAAGGCAGGAAATCCTTTACCACACGAACAATCTGATGCATCATCAGCATTACGCGGTTTTGCGCAAAGCAATTTGAGTTCTTCGGTTGTGTTCTCAGCAGGGTTCAATCCAAAAATTTATGGCTATTGCGAACACTTTAAGGATTTTTATCCTGAAGTAAATGGGCTATCAAAAAAGAAAATTGTATTAAAAGTAAGCGATTACAGGTCGGCTTTAATTCAAGGAAAATTTTTGGCAAAAAAAGGATTGTGGGTTTCGGAGTTTAGGGTTGAGTCTGGATTAAATTGTGGTGGACATGCATTTGCAACAGATGGCATATTAATGGGACCAATTTTAGAAGAGTTTAAAAACAAACGTGCAGAGTTATATCAAACTTTATACGATATGTGTAATGATGCACTTACCGCTTCGGGCAAGAACAAGTTAGCCACAAACCCCAATTTAAAAATTACTGCACAAGGTGGCATAGGTAATGTACACGAAAATAATTTCTTATTAAAATACTATCGCTTAAATAGCGGTGGCTGGGGTAGCCCGTTTTTATTGGTACCAGAAGTTACTAATGTAGATACCAAAACACTAAATGATTTAGCTAGCGCTGTGCCCGAAGATTATTATTTAAGTAACGCTTCTCCGCTTGGAGTACCCTTTAATAATTTTAGAAAAAGTAGTGCAGAAACCTTACGTAAAAGCAGGATAGAAAAAGGAAAATCTGGTAGCCCATGCCTAAAAAAGTACTTACAATTTGATACGGAGTTTACCAAAGAACCCATTTGCACCGCATCTGTAAAATACCAATATTTTAAATTAAAACAATTAAAAGAAACTTGTGCCAGCCCCGAAGAATATGAAGCAAAGGCAACTATTGTTAAAGAAAAAGATTGCTTATGTGAAGGTTTAACAGAACCGGCATTAATGGTAAACGGTATAACACCTAAGCATAGTTTTGGTGCAGTTACAATTTGCCCTGGGCCAAACTTAGCTTTCTTTTCGGGCACATTTACTTTACAGCAAATGGTAGATCATATTTATGGCAGAATTAACATTTTAAATAAAGTGCATCGCCCTAATTTGTTTATAAACGAATTAAAACTTTACATGAACTATTTAACAAACGAACAAAAAAAGATAACGTTAAATATAGTACAGCGTAAAGAAACTTACTTAGAAAAGTTTAAAGAAAATTTACTTTCAGGAATAGATTATTACCGTGGCTTAATAGACAACATGGGCAATCAGGCTGAAGAATTATTTAAAGGTATGCGTATTGAACTAAATCAACTTGAAGAAGATTTACACAACATGCAATTAACTCCTATTACTGTAAAAGCAACATAATTTATGACTTTAGCATCGCAAAAATTTAATTATGCAACCGCTATTAAACGTTTAAAGCAACAAAAAAATGCGGTTATTTTGGCCCATTATTACCAAGAGGAAGCCATACAAGATATAGCAGACTTTGTAGGTGATAGTTTAGGTTTATCAAAACAGGCTGCACAAACTAAAGCGGATATTATTGTATTTGCTGGTGTACATTTTATGGCCGAAACAGCCAAAATTTTAAATCCAAATAAAAAGGTTTTATTACCCGATTTAGAAGCCGGTTGCTCATTAGCAAGTTCTTGTACACCGCAAGAGTTTAGCGATTTTAAACAACAATATCCAAACCATATTGTAGTAAGTTATATTAATTGTTCGGCCGAAATAAAAACACAAAGTGATATTATTTGTACCTCATCAAATGCAAAAAAAATAATAGAATCGATACCTAGTTACGAAAAAATTATTTTTGCCCCAGATAGAAATTTAGGGAAATACCTGATAAAAGAAACTGGCAGAGACATGGTATTATGGGATGGGGCCTGCATTGTTCACGAGGCATTTTCGTTTAACAAATTAGTTGATTTATACAAAAAACATCCAAAGGCTAAATTGGTTGTTCACCCCGAATCGGAAGCAGATTTATTAACCTTAGCGCACTTTGTAGGCTCTACTGCGGCAATGATAAACTATGTAAAACAAAGTGATGCAAGCGAATTTATTATTGCAACAGAAGCAGGCATTTTACATCAAATGAGTCAGGAAGCACCAAACAAAATTTTGATTCCAGCTCCATCAAAAGAAGACAACACTTGTGCATGCAGCGAATGTGCATTTATGAAATTAAACACCTTAGAAAAGCTATACAATTGTTTACTAAATGAAACACCAGAAATTACCTTATCAAATGATGTAATTGAATGTGCTTTAATTCCTTTAAACAGAATGTTAGCATTATCATAATTTGGATGAGAAACTCAGATGTACTTATTGTTGGTTCTGGCATTGCTGGATTATCGTTAGCTTTAAAATTAGCTAAACAAAACCCTCAAGCCAAAATTAATGTAATTACCAAAACTAGCGCATTAGAAAGTAATACTAGCTATGCACAAGGTGGAATTGCAGCAGTGCTAAACACCCTAACAGACTCTTACGAAGAACACATTGCAGATACCCTTGCTAGTGGAAAAGGATTATGTGATGAAAACATAGTAGATTTAGTTATAAAAAATGCAACTAAAAGCATTCACGAATTAATAAATATGGGTGTTGTGTTTGATAAAGATAACCAAGGTAATATAGCACTTGCATTAGAAGGTGGGCATAACAAACCAAGGGTAATACACCATAAAGACAAAACAGGATTTGAAGTAGCAAATACATTAATAAAACTAGTAGAGGCACAAAAAAATATTAACCTAATAACACACCTATTTGTTGCAAAATTAATTACCATTAACAATGCAGTAATGGGCGTCTCGGTTTATGATGAGGTAACACAAAACTGCGAAACTTTATATGCTAAAATTACTGTACTGGCAACTGGTGGTTGCGGACAATTATTTGAGAACACCACTAACCCAGAGCCTGCTACAGGCGATGGTTATGCAATGGCAAAACGTGCTGGTGCCAATTTAAAACACATGCGATTTGTACAATTTCATCCCACTGCATTGTATGTTAAAAATAAACAACAAACATCATTCTTAATATCTGAAGCGGTTAGAGGTTTTGGCGCATATATTACTGATAAGGCTGGTTGTCGTTTTTTATTTAAATATGATTTACGAGGCGAATTAGCTACACGCGATGTGGTTAGTAATGCAATTAATACCCAACTAGCATTAACCAATACCGCCTGTGCCTATTTAGATTTAAGGCATTTAAATCATCAAGAATTTAGTCAACATTTTCCTTCAATAACCCAAAAACTTACTTCGCTAGGGTATAATTTAAGAACTGATTTAATTCCAATTGTACCATCGGCACATTACCAATGCGGTGGCATAGAAGTTAATCAATTTGCACAAACAAGTTTAACCAATTTGTATGCCCTTGGCGAGGTGTCATGCACTGGCCTTCATGGCAAAAACAGGCTTGCTTCAAACTCATTGCTCGAAGCATTAGTATTTGCAAATCAAGCCGCAATAAATATAACCGAGCTGTTAAATTCTGATACTTTTATTCAATCAAAATCTATCACAGCTACCCATCCAAAAAACATAGACTATAATTGGATAAACCCAAAAATGCAGGTAATTAAAAAATGGATGAGTTTAAGCTTCTCAACATGTGATGTAATTACCTTACATGCCGCTTTAAAATACATGCAAATATTACAACAGCTCACTACATCAATACTAAACAATAATAATTTTTCTATTAAACTAATGCAGCTAAACAACATGGCTTGTGTAGCAGGAGTAATAATAGAAGACTTGTTAAATAACATGAACGAGGATACCACAAACGCCAAAAGTTATAAATACAACGTGCCAGCATGGAGATAAAACCGCTACATATATTTTTGGCCTTATGTTTAAGCTTTTTGGTTTACTCATTTAGTATTTATACTAATAAGCCCACTTTAAAACTACCACAAACTTTTAATACAGAACTTGCCGTAAAAGGACGATTGGTGTGGCAAAAATACAATTGCCAAAGTTGCCACCAACTTTATGGTTTAGGTGGATATTTAGGCCCTGATTTAACCAATATATATAGCCTTAAAGGCGATAAGGTAATTAGCGGAATAATTAATAGTGGCGTAAAAGCAATGCCTGCTTTTAATTTATCGGAGGAAGAACAAACTGCACTTTTGGAATTTTTAATTCAAACTAACCAAAGCGGAACAGCAGATTACAGAAAGTTTAAAAAGTTTAATAACGGAATGATAGAACAACCATGAGCACGAAACCAAACATAGGAAAATTATTTTTGGCATTGGCCCTTTGCTTGTTGTTAGTTGGAATTGTGTTTGGCTTATTGGCTTCGATAGTTTACGTAAAACCCGATTTTTTAAAAAATTCAATTGGCTTTACTGCATTACGCCCCTTGCATGTTTCGTTTGTTACATTATGGATAATTATTGCAGCAAATGGTTCGGTTATGAGTGCATTGCACTTACTCAACCCTAATAAATTATCAAACAAACTTGCAGCCGCACAACTTACTTTATGGCTAATCGCAATAGTAGGCATTGCAAATAGTTATTTTCACCACGATTTTGGGGGAAGAGAATACTGGGAATTTAATCCTATTTGGGCATTACCAATTGCAGCCGCTTGGATACTTTATTTAATAAACTTTATTAAAACAGTTAAATCAATAAAAACATGGCCCGTTTATGTTTGGATGTGGCTTACTGGCGGGTTGTTTTTTATGTTTACATTTATTGAAAACTACCTGTGGGTATTCCCTTATTTCCGTGATAATTTTGTATTAGACATGACCATACAGTGGAAAGTAAATGGCTCCTTGGTGGGTTCGTGGAATCAATTAATATATGGCACAGCATTTTTTTTAATGGATAAAATTACTGGCAACAACAAAGTTGGATTTAGTAAAATTGCCTTTGGTATGTACTTTTTAGGCCTGTTTAATTTAATGTTTAATTGGGGTCATCATGTCTATACTCTTCCTACAGATAGTTACATAAGATATATTGGATATATAGTAAGCATGACCGAATGGATATTTTTTGCACGCATAATTTTTCAATGGAAACAAAGTGTATCAGATATGAAAAAAAACTACCACTTTTTCCCCTATCGATTTATAATGGCTTCGGATATTTGGGTGTTTGCCAATATGGGTTTAGCTGTACTTATGTCAATTCCGGTATTAAATATTTACACACATGGCACGCATGTAACAGTTGCCCATGCAATGGGTACAACAATTGGAATTAATAGCATGATTTTATTAGCAGCTTGTTTTATGTTTTTAGGTAACAATTGCACCAATTACAATAAAGCAAATAAATGGCTAAATATGTTGTTTTATACAACCCAAATAAGTTTATTGGTATTTTGGCTTGCGCTAAATATTGCAGGCATAAAAAAAGGTATTTGGCAAAACTCGGTAATACAAAGTAACTACCACGATATGATGCAGGATTTAACACCCTATTTCGCCACATTTATTATTGCAGGTTTTGTATTAGTAGTTGCTCTGCTAATTATAGCTGCAACATTGCTTTATAACTACGCAGCTTGTTATCTAAAAAAATCAAACTCAACAGTTAACCTATCACACACCAAATCAAACATATTATGAGTACGCATATACCTAACTTTAACCAAACAGAACTTGCTTTTAAGTATAAAACCACTACTCAATTACAAAAAACACATTTTGTATTTAAGTTATTTAACTATCCATTTTTGGTGAAGTTTTTATCTGGCGGTGCAGCGCTTATTTTAAAATATAAACTACCCGGAAAGTTTTTAATTAAACAAACCGTATTTAAAGTGTTTTGTGCAGGCGAAAACTTACATCAAGCATTTATAACCATTGGTAATTTAATGCAATACAAGGTAAAATCAGTATTAGATTATGTATCTGAGAGTGAAAATAACCAAGCTGGATACAAACAAAATGCAATACGCATTAAGCAAAATATTAATGCATTAGCTATAAAATATCCTGGCCACTATATTAGCATAAAAATTACTGGATTAGAAGACTACGATTTTTTAAAACGAAGCAATTTTTTGTTAAATGAAAAAAGCAGTGACAACAAGGTACGCTTTAACCAACTATTAACTACCATTGATGAAATATGCGCAGAAGCCCACGCACATAATATAACCATTTATTTTGATGCAGAAGAGCGTTGCACACAAGATATTTACGATTACATAGTGGAACAAATGATGCAAAAATACAATACAAAAAAGGCAGTTATTTTTAACACATTACAAATGTATTTAACAGATAGAATAGTGTATCTGAATAATTTAATTGCCTTAAGTAAGAAGAACAATTTTTATGCTGGTGTAAAAATAGTTAGAGGGGCTTACCACGAGAAAGAAAACGAAAGGGCTGAAGAAGCTGGTGTGCCTTCTCCTGTGTTTAAAACCAAAGCCGATACAGATAAATCTTTTGATATGGCCATTGATATTTGTTTAGCAAATATGCAAACTACCCATCTTTGTATTGCTTCGCACAACGAAGAAAGTATAACACATGCAATAGCAGAAGTAAATAGATTAAACATTGCAGATGCTAAAGAAAAAATTAGTTTCTCGCAATTATTAGGCATGAGTGATAACCTAACTTTTAACCTTGCACATGCTGGTTTTGAAGTGTCGAAATATTTACCATATGGCGAAATAGAAAAAGCAATTCCATATTTAATTCGCAGGGCAAACGAAAACAAAACTGTAAATGGCCAAATGAATCGTGAGCTGGAATTAATAACTAAAGAAGTTAAACGCAGAAGGGAAACAAATGCTTAGTATCACAAAAATATTTAGGTTTGAAGCGGCCCATGCCATTTCAGATTACGATGGTGCATGCAAAAATATACATGGCCATGGTTACGAATTACACGTTGCTGTAAGCACAAAATCAACCTTAACTAATAACATGATTATTGATTTTAAGGTATTAAAAGGCATAGTGAATGATGCAGTTATTAATGATTACGACCATTCGCTTATGCTTAAAACCAATAGTTTAAACCTGGAAAGCACCCATCAAATTAACACCAAAAAATTATGGTTAGCCGATGAGCCCACTGCCGAAATAATGATTTTAGATATGGCAGCTAAACTACAACCCGTAATGCCACAAAATATTTATTTAAAAAAACTTAAATTATACGAAACAAGCACTTGCTTTGTAACTTGGGAGGCAGATTAAAAACTTACCCATTAATTTATTTTAAACACAATTTAAATGATGAAACTACAATTATTTTTTGCCTTGGCGGGCGGGTTAGCAATTACTACTAGTTGCAACCAACAGCCAAAAACACCAACAAACGATGTTGCTTCTAATCAAGAACAAGTAAGTAATACAGCAGAACATGAGGAGAGCCATGAAGCAACAGAAAAGCTAGAGATTAACTTAAACAATGGTGCAAAATGGGCAGTGAATAAAGAGATGATGGTGTATGTACGTAATAGCGAAGGCCTAGTAGACACTTACATAAATGCACCTAAAAAAGATTATGCTGCACTGGCTAAAGAGTTAAACTCAACTGTAGGCTTACTAACCAAAAGCTGCACCATGAAAGGTCAATCGCATGAAGAATTACACGTATGGTTACATCCATATATGCAATTAATAAAAGATTTAGGAAATGCTAAAAACGAAGAAGAAGCGTCACAAATTGTAAACGCATTGCAAGCATCGTTTGTAATGTTTAACCAATACTTCGAATAAACTACCTTAACTTTTATTTAAACATAAAAAAGCACCTACTTAGGTGCTTTTTTTATTGATTGATAAATTTTATACGATCCATATATTATTGCAAGTACAAATAAAACATAAGCTTGATCAGATATTGGAATATCCTCTGGATCTCCCCAATCTATAGGGTCTGGTGGTCCGCCTTGCAATAAAATATTCAAAAACAACTTCATTGTATATTGATTAATTGGTTAATGTGCTGCAACATTAATTTGCTTACAAATAATAAACGTTGACAGCCATCAACCTTTATCAAAAAAAACGGTGGTAATTTTGGTATATGCTAAACAAACAAACCTCCATTTTAATCATACTGCTTTCATTTTTATTAGGAGCATGTAAGGATACAGAAGATATTAAACCAATTGTTATTACGCCCACAGGCACCATTAACCTAAACCTAACCCATAAAGTTGACGGGCAATTATTACTTTTTGATACCTTAAAATATACCAACTTAGCCAACAATAACTTTAGTGTTACAAGGGTAAATTATTATTTATCTAATTTTAAGCTCACCACTAATGGTGTAGTAAAATATATATCAAACCAAATAGTTTATATAGACGCTAGAACACAACCTATACAAATTAAACTAGATAATGTTCCATTAGGCACTTACGAAAGCCTATCGTTTAATATTGGTATTGATGCAGCAAATAACCAACATGGCATGATACCCAATACAGATGAAAATATTGGAATGATATGGCCTGAAGCGATGGGTGGCGGTTACCATTTTTTAAAGCTAGAAGGACAGTTTTTAACACCATCAAATGATAGAAAAGGTTATGCAGTGCATACAGGTTTAAATGCTTACTTAATCAACCACAATCCTATCACCACTAGTACAACAGTTAACGAAAATCAAACTTCTACAATTGGCCTTACCATGAATATTAATGAATGGTACAAAAACCCATATACCTATAACTTATTTACTGATGGAAATTATACCATGGGCGATTCAACTACCATGATGAAAATTACCAATAATGGAAAGGATGTGTTTTATGTTGAGTAAAATATTAATAGCATTTTTAATTATTGTATTAAGCATAAGTGCTTGTAAAGAAAACGAGCCCGCCACACCAATTGTAGATTATAAACCTACTCCTTACATACTAAAAGTGCCTAAAGGATTTCCATTATACAAAGTAAATTCAGATAACCCGTTAACAGAAGAAGGGGTAGCGCTTGGCGAGCGGTTATATAACGAACCAATGTTATCAAGCAACGGTAGAAGTTGCTCATCATGCCACCATCGAGATAAATCATTTTCGGTACCCATGCATATTGGCGAGAATGGATATAGAATAAGTGTGCCGCCACATATTAATTTAGCATTTAAACGACATTACAATTGGACGGGTTCAGTAACCATTTTAGATACTTTATGCATAGCAGATTTTGGTCCAGAATTTTTTAATACAGACTCGGCAGATATGTATCAAAACTTAGCAAATAGCAGTTACTATAAAGATGCATTTTACAAGGCATTTTTAATTAAAAACATTTACGATTACGATTTTAAAACTATGCAAACAAAAATATCCTATGCCATTTCGCAATACATGCGTACTATAATTAGTAGCAATTCAAAATATGATAAAGTTATGAATGGTGAAACAATGTTTACTACTCTAGAACAAGAGGGCTATAACATTTTTTTTAGCGAAATAGGAGATTGTTTTCATTGCCATCAACCACCTTTATTTAGCGATACAGAGTTTCATAATAATGGCTTAAACAGTACTTTTAGTGGGTTTGATAATGGCCGATGGTTGGTAACAAATAATGCAAATGATATTGGTAGATTTGCTACACCAACTTTACGCAATGCAAGCCTAACAGCACCATACATGCATGATGGAAGATACAGTAGTTTAGAGGAAGTGGTAGAATTTTATAACTCAGGAATTAAGCCATCAGCCACAATCGACCCAATAATTAATAAAAAAGCGCCAACCTATAAATTAAACCTAACTACTGAACAAAAGCAGGCATTAGTAGCCTTTTTAAAAACACTTACAGATAATGAAAGTTTATCTAACTAATATTTAATTAGCGATAAAATAACATGCACCAATTCAACCAAAATCTTACTTACCAATTACTATAAGTTGCTGCTTTTAATCATCTTAGTTTTATGACTGAACGCATAAAATAAAAATGCAAACATGACCACTTTCGTAGAACAAAATTTACATGATTTTTATGAAAAAAGTAATTGCAATTATGGCCATCTCTGTAGCGCTTTATGCATGCGGAGGAAGCTCAAACGAAACCACTGCTACTTCATCAGAAGCAACAACAACTACAACCGAAAGCACTGAAACAACAACAGGCAATCCAGATTACGATCCAAATCGTGGTGAAGGAAAATTCTCAGCAGACAATTTAACCATTAGCCCAACTGTAGATGCTGCAATGGCAACTGAAGGTGAAAGCATTGCGGGCGTAAAATGCTCATCATGTCACAAAATGACTGACGAAAGATTAGTAGGACCAGGATGGCACGGTGTTACCTCAAGAAGAGCACCAGAGTGGATTATGAATTTTATAACTAATCCAGATCCAATGATTGACAAAGACCCAGAAGTTCAAGCTCAATTAGAAATTTGTTTAGTGAGAATGCCAAACCAAGGATTAACAGATGATGATGCGCGCAAAATTTTAGAATTTATGCGTAAAAATGACGGAGTAAAATAACAAACCATCCTAATATGAAAAGGAATAGTATATTAATTAAAGGCGCAATTGCTAGTATGGCCGTTGCTGCTATCGTTTCTTGTAAACCAAAAAATACAAGCAACGCGGTTACAGGTGATGCTGCACAAAAAACATACATCGCACCTGGTAAACTCGACAAATTCTACAACTTTGTAAGTGGTGGATTTAGCGGCCAATTAAGCGTTTACGGATTGCCGAGTGGTCGTTTACTACGTGTTATCCCAGTATTTGCAGTTGATCCAGAAAAAGGCTGGGGATACAGCGAAGAAACTAAACCAATGTTAAACACATCACATGGTATGGTGCCTTGGGATGATTTGCATCACACAGAAATGTCGCAAACTAATGGCGAAATTGATGGCCGTTGGGTATTTGGTAATGCCAATAACACACCACGTGTTGCACGTATTGATTTAAAAACTTTCCGTACAGCCGAGATTATTGAAATACCAAATAGTGCAGGTAACCACTCGTCACCATTTATTACAGAAAATACTGAGTATGTAGTTGCAGGAACACGTTTTAGCGTACCAGCCGACAACTCGAATGGTGATGTGCCAATTAACACTTACAAACAAAACTTTAAAGGCCATTTAAGCTTTATTAGTGTAGGTAAAGAAGGTGAAATGGATATTGCATTTCAAATTCAATGCCCTGGCGTAAACTTTGATTTAAGCCACGCTGGTAAAGGCAAATCACATGGTTGGTTCTTCTTTTCATGCTACAATACAGAGCAAGCAAATACTTTGTTAGAGGTTAACGCTTCTAAAAACGACAAAGATTTTATTATGGCTGTAAATTGGAAAAAAGCTGAAGAATATATTAAAGCAGGTAGAGGTAAAAAAACTGCTGCTAAATACATTCATAATGTATGGGACGAAAAAACACATTCTGCAAAATCAGAATTGAGAACCGAAGTACTTATACTTGATGCAAAAGAGTTTTCTGACTTATGTTACATGATTCCATGCCCTAAATCTCCACACGGTTGTGACGTAGACCCAACTGGTGGGTACATTGTAGGTAGTGGTAAATTAGCTGCTTTAATTCCTGTATTTAGCTTCGATAAAATTCAAAAAGCCATTGCCGACAAACAATTTGATGGTAAATATGATGGTATTGATGTAATAAAATACGAAGCTGCTTTATATGGTGAAGTTAAAAAACCAGGCTTAGGCCCATTGCATACTGAGTTTGATGGTAAAGGTAACGCTTACACTTCATTCTTCGTTTCATCAGAAGTTGTTAAATGGAATATTAAAGACCTAAAAGTATTAGACCGTGTACCAACATTTTATTCTGTAGGTCACTTATGCGTTCCGGGTGGCGATAGTAAAAAACCATTTGGACAATACTTAATAGCATACAACAAAATTACCAAAGATAGATATTTACCAACTGGACCAGAGTTATCTCAAAGCGCACAGTTATATGATATCAGCGGTGATAAAATGCAGTTAATATTAGATTTCCCTACTATTGGTGAGCCGCATTACGCACAAGCTGCACCAGCAGAATTAATTGCACCAAACTCTGTTAAAATATTTAAGATTGCTGAAAACAATCACCCTTATGTTGCAAAAGGCGAACATGAAACTAAAGTAGTTCGCGAAGGCAAAAAAGTTCATGTGTATATGACAGCAATTCGCTCTCACTTAGCCCCAGATAATATTGAAGGTGTAAAAGTTGGTGATGAAGTTTACTTCCACGTAACTAACCTAGAGCAAGATTGGGATGTACCGCATGGTTTTGCGGTAAAAGGAGCAAGAAATGGTGAATTATTAGTTATGCCAGGAGAAACTGCTACTTTAAAATGGGTTCCAGAAAAAGCAGGCGTGTTCCCAATGTATTGTACAGATTTTTGTAGTGCATTACATCAAGAAATGTCAGGATATGTTCGCGTATCGCCAGCAAACAGTAACACACCACTTAGTTGGTTACTTGGCAACCCTACAACACCTACTGCCCCAGAAGCAAAAAAATAATACTTAAATAAACCGAAAGGAGGTGCGGATGAATAATGCATCAGCACCTCCTTTTTTAATGCCAAAAAAATGAACTCAGATAACAAACTTAAACCGTCATCAAGATTGCTGTTAGTTATAGCCGCTGCTATGTTAGTTACTTCAATGTTTGTTGCTATATGGCGCATTGAATTAGATGCACCGCAATATCCAGAAGGATTAGCTCTAACTATTCACGCAAATGGTCTTGGTGGAGATGTTGATATTATTAATGGATTAAACCATTACATTGGCATGCAAACCTTGCACTCAGAAAATTTTATAGAGTTTTCTATATTAAGATACCTAATAGCCTTTTTTGCACTTTTTAGCCTTGCTACTGCCCTACTCAATAATAAAAAAATACTTACTTTTTTACTCGTTAGTTTTATACTTTTTGGTATAATATCAATGATAGATTTTTACCGTTGGAATTATAATTATGGCCATAACTTAGACCCAAATGCAGCTATAATTGTTCCCGGTATGGCATATCAACCACCATTAATTGGATTTAAACAATTATTAAATTTTGGCGCTTATTCTATACCTGCCTTTGGCGGTTGGATGTTTATTGGCGCAGGTGTGGTAATGCTTTTTTGTTTTGCAGTAGAGCACAACATATTGGGCAAATTTAAAAAAAATAAAGCACTAACTATTGTTGGCCTTTCGATTATGTTTTTAACTTCGTGTGCAGAGGTAGGACCTGCTGTAATTAAAATTAATGTTGACCAATGTGATTTTTGTAAGATGACCATAACTGATGCTAAGTTTGCCAGCCAATTAGTAACAGCTAAAGGACGAGTTTATAAATTTGATGATGTAAAATGCATGACCAATTATAAAACAGCACAACCACAAGCAGTAACAACTAATTTTTATGTGGCCGATTTTTTAAATCCATCATCATTTTTATTAATAAATAAAGCCACACTTATAAATAGCGAAAATATTAAAAGCCCTATGGGTGGCGGAATAGCCGCATTTGCAACAATTGCAGATGCTGAGCCTTACCTGCAACAATACGAGGCTAAAGCAATAACATGGCAATAATTAATAGAACAAACTTCATCATATTACTTTTATTAGCAACAATAACTTGCACATCAGCCTCGGCAAAAACTATAACCGTTGGTCCAAAATTTGCCTTAAAAACAATTAAAGAAGCACTTAAATTATCATTAGATAACGATACAATTATAGTTGATGGTGGAATTTATCAAGAAGGCAATATCCTTATTGATAAAAGCCTAACCATACTTGGTAAAAACAACCCAGTAATTGATGGCCAAAAAAAACAAGAGGTAATATCTATCAAAGCAAACTTTGTTGTTTTAGATGGATTTACGATTAAAAACTCTGGATACGGAACACTAGAAGATCCCTGTGGAGTTAAAGTTTACGATGCATGGTTTGTAACCATATCAAACAATATATTAGACGACAATTTTTTTAGCATTTACATACAATACGGCAAACATTGTATTATAAAAAACAATACCATTAATGCCTACGGAAAAGAAGAACAAGAAATAGGTAATGGCATACATTGCTGGAAAAGTGACAGCATACAAATTATAGGGAATAAAATTAATGGCCACCGTGATGGCATTTATTTAGAGTTTGTTACCGGGTCAATTATTTGGCGTAATATTTCAAGTAACAATATTAGGTATGGCTTACATTTTATGTTTTCTCATAATGATACCTACATAAGTAATGTATTTAAAAACAACGGAGCTGGTGTAGCCGTAATGTTTACTAATGGGGTTAAAATGATTAACAATTGGTTTGAGGATAATTGGGGCGATGCTGCGTATGGATTATTACTAAAAGAAATATCGGATAGTTACATTTTTAACAACCGATTTTTAGCAAATACTACGGGTATTTTTATGGAAGGAACTA
>JAGPCI010000065.1 GCA_018058165.1 Bacteroidia bacterium | reverse complement strand
GATTATATCTCGTAAAGACATTCAAATAATCTTTGTGAGATACGAAGTAGTTTCTTGACTTCAGTTAAAAAAACTTTCGGTATAGTACTTTCTTTTTTATTAAAAAAGTTGTTCCCATCTCATAATCAAAACCAATGTAACACCTATCGATAACACTTAATAAGTTAATACTGTTTGTTGTTAACTCATCAGTTACACCAAATGCTCCAGAACCACTATTGTATGTAACACCTAGATTATTTTGTGCATTAAAAATAGCCGCTTGAGAAACAATAGTAACGTTGCTATCAACCCAAAATAAAGTATCGGGCTTGGTTCTTGTAAAATAATCAATAATTGGAAATTGTTTTGGGTAAACCAATTGTGTTTTTGCGAAATACTTTTGCGGTTTAGCATCAATATTTTGTTGTAAAAATACATTGCCGTTAAGCGGTAAAATAGTTTCGTATTGGGCAAATACATTAAACCCAACTAAGAAAATTATTAGTATGGAAAATATTTTTTTCATTATTGTTTTAAAAATAAATCAATAGGCTGCCCACCTGTAGTGGTTGCGCCATCTGTAAATGCAGGATTTTGACGAACCACTTTTGCAGAAGTAGAATCTGATATACTTCCTAAATAAACAACCGAACCAACATTTAACGAAGCGGATTGTATTAAATTGCCTGCTTCTTGAAGTGTTAATCCTACCAAGTCTGGCACATCTACACTTTCCCCATTTAATCCATCACCCAATACCAAATCAACCTCACTGCCTTTACCAATTTTATAGCCAGCCTGAATAGCCGAATTTAAAAACTGAACTTCTAAAACTACATCTTTGGCAATATCTGGTTTGTAAATTAACTTACCTACTTTTAGTCCAACCCTAACCAGCATAGATTCGGCTTGACGTAATGAAACATCTTTTAAATTTGGCAAACTAACTTGTGGGGCTTTGTTGCTATTAATAATAAGATACACACATCTACCTACTTTAACTTTGCTTCCTGCGTTTGGATTTTGTTCAAGCACACTTAGCTTGGGCTTATCACCAAAGTACATAGAATCACTAATTATAAATCGAAGGTTTTTTTGTGATAAAAGGTGTATAGCATCATTAATATTTAAACCTTTAATATCGGGCACTGTTAATGATTCGCCATGCCTTGTGTATCCATTTAAAATATAGGATACAACAGCAAAACACAATACCACTACTGCAATTATTGCCGCAATATGAACACCAAAAGTCTTTATAAATTTCATTGATATTATGTTATAAAAATACTAGCCGCAAAATAACTAATTAAGCCAAAAATACTACTAAATTATAATTGAAGAACCTACCACATTAAATCGACAATTAGCTGTTTTAATCGAATGAATAACAATTAAGTTATAAAAAAAACAAGAGCCAAGTAATTGCTAAAACAGGCAATAAAATTGGAATACTATATTTAACTATATATTGAAAAAATCCGGGCATTTTAACCCCTTGTTGCTCTGCAATTGCCTTAACCATAAAGTTAGGACCATTACCAATGTAGGTAAGTGCACCAAAAAATACAGAGGCCACCGATATTGCTTCAAGATATATCATGTTCTCGCTAGCAATAAATGCGTGTATATCTGTTATGCTATTTACACTTAAGCCAAACATACTCAGCGATAATGCCAAGAAATTAATATAAGTTGGTGCATTATCTAAAACACTACTAAAAAAGCCTGTTGCCCAATAAATAACACTATGCGGCAATGGCTCTACAATGCTACTACCAGCACTTTCTAATAATTGTAGTGCAGGTATCATGGCTAAAAATATACCGAAGAATAAAAAAGCAACTTCCTTTATTGGTTCAAAATCAAACTCATTACTTTCCATCGCATTTTTATTACCTTTTATATAGGCTAAAAACGCAATTGATATTTGCAAAATTTCGCGAATAAAAGATACTTTTTTACCATGCATATCAATAAACGGAATACCATCAATTACATTTGGGTCGATAAATACAGTACCTATAATTAGGGCCAACCAAATAAAATTTTGCTTGCCATTAATAATTATTTTATTAGTGTAATGTGATGTTACATCTACATCATCAAACTTTGTATTACGCTTTTCGAAAAAGTAAAAAACTACCGTTAATAAGCCAAGTGCAACTGCCCAAGGAGTAACAAGGTGCTGTAAGGTCCAGAAAAAAGGCACTCCTTTTAAAAAGCCCATAAACAAAGGTGGATCTCCAATTGGGGTAAGTAATCCACCTAAATTTGAAACAAAAAATATAAAAAATATAATGTGATAAGGCTGCAAACGATAACGATTAACACGCATAAATGGACGAATTAAAAGTACCGAAGCTCCTGTGGTTCCAATAAAATTGGTAAGTATTGCCCCTATTAATAAAAATGCAATATTAACTTTAGCCTTCGATTCAAAATCAGCAAAAACATATATACCTCCAGCAGCAACATATAACGCCAATAATAAACTAATAAACGATGCATATTCAGCAAAAGTTTCGGCTACAATAACAGGCTGACGCATTACTATTAAATAATACAACCCAATAATTGCCCCAATTATAACTGCAATTACTTTATAATATTTGTGCCAAAAATGGGCAAAAAATAATGGCCCAATAGCTATTAATAATAACAAAGCAGCAAAAGGTATAACCAGCCATGCAGCTGGCGCTTGATGTGTAACTGATAACAGAATATTTAGCATATTTATAAATAAAAAGTATTAACGCAAACGTAATTTACGACCTGCAATTATTTTAGTTCTAGTTGTTATTTTGTTTAATCGGGTAATTTGTTTTACTGAAACGCCATTTTTGTAGGCAATTTTACCTAGCGTATCACCGCGTTTTACTACATAATATCTTGCACGTAATTTTGTCTGCTGTTGGGTATACAACTTAATGTGCCCAAAACATTGTTTGTCTATTTGTAAGGTGTCGCTTAATAAAGAACCTGAAGGAAAATAAATAACCTTACTTGGATCTATTTTTTCGCCTTTAAAGCGTACTTCAAAATGTAAATGCGGACCAGTGCTTCGGCCTGTGTTGCCTGATAATCCAATGATTTCGCCACTGCGCACAGGCTTACCCGGATAAGCAAGCAATTGATCAAAATGCGCATACAAGGTTTCTAATCCATTGTAGTGCCGAACAACTACCACATAACCATAATCTGTACTACGTTTAGCCACACGAACTACGCCATCAAAAATAGAATACACAGGATCGCCAACCTCCATGCGTACATCAATCCCATAATGAAACTTAGGGCGTTTACCCCATCTTCTATAACCAAAGCCGGAGGTTACATCACCTATTGCCGGGGGGTGAAAAGAACAATCCATGCTGTCGCGTAATTTCAACAAAATGGTATCATTCATTTCACGCAACGAAACTTTGTAAGGATTAATCACCACTGTATCCCAATCAAACGGGTAATGCGCATTCGCAGGAATCATTGCCGGATCAAATTTAAAATTAGGATCGCGCAACATATCCCAATAAGTTACATCACTGTAACCGGTAAACAAGTTATCAAACTCACCTTCAGCCTCTCCTTCACTATCGGCTTCATCCCCATCACTCATATCGGTCATTGAATCGGCACCAAGTGTATCAACCAAAAGTTCTTCGGTATCAAACTCTTCTTCTAAAAGTAAACTATCCGGTTTAGGTTCTAATTTAGGCTTGGGGGTTATTACTTTTTGCCTTGGTGTGTCTTGTGCAATGTTATTTATAGTCTGGGTTGATGCGGGAATATTAACGACATAAATTGTTTTATTCAAAGTAATAGGCGTTTCAGTTACTACCAACTCGTTTATTTTAGGTGTTTGAATAGTTGGTTTGCTGTAAACTGATGAATCAACAATGGCAGAGGCGTGCATCATTGAAGTGGAATAATTAACAAGACCAACCGTATCCATCAAAAATACTTCAGCTTCTAATATAGAATCTACATATGCTAAGTCTTCTGTAAACTTTATCCAACTATCGTACTGATTTTTTAAAATGGCTCCTCCAAATGTATCAACCATTAATGTATCTTTAGCTGATGCGTCAGCTAAATGATAACGTTCTTCCATATGAGTTAAGAGGCTATCGTATTTAGCTTGTAAAATGGCAGCAGAGTCTATTTGTACAATATTTTTTAACGGAATAGGAACTATAGGTGCATCAACCGGAACTTGCGCCCACAATGGGCATACAACTGATGTAAGGATAAAAAATAATAATATATAGATATACGGAAACTTAATTGTCATTATGCGTTGTGCTAAGAATTGCTAACGCATGCAATTTATCGTTTTCGAGTTGATTTGTGAGTGCTTGCAGGTTTTCGAACTTGATTTCGTTGCGCAGTTTATCAACAAATGCAACACTTAAAGTTGTGTTGTACAAATCTTCATTAAAATCAAACAAATGAACTTCAACGGCATGCGTGAGTCCATCAACAGTTGGGCGCACTCCGCAATTAAGCATACCCAAAATTGTACGGTTGTTGATAAAAACTTTCACAGCATAAACGCCATCTGCAGGAATTAGTTTATTTACATCGGCTACTTTAATGTTTGCTGTCGGAAAACCAATTGTTCGGCCCAATTGTTTTCCTTGAATTACCTTACCTAAAATAGTATAATTTTTACCCAAATATTTTGCAGCTTGTTTTACATCACCAGCAATTAAAGCATTACGTATTTGGGTTGAGCTAATTGATATTTCATCAATATCTTGTTCGGGTATTTCTTCTACATCAAACCCATATAAATTACTGTATTCTTTTAAATGCTCAAAAGCACCTTCCCTATTTTTTCCAAACCTATGGTTGTATCCTATAACCAATACTTTAGTGCCAATTTTATTCACCATAATGTCGCGAATAAATTGCATGGACGTTAAGCGTGAAAACTCTTTTGTAAATGGAATGATAACCAAATGATCAATTCCTTCATTACCTAAATAATTTATTTTTTCATCTAAAGTATTTAATAGCTTTAAACCATGGTCGTGAGGAAAAAGCACCATTCGCGGATGTGGATCAAAAGTTATAACTACAGTTTCTCCATTACGCTCTTTTGCAATTTGTTTTAATCTATTTAATATTACTTTATGTGCAGCATGCACGCCATCAAAAGTACCTTGAGTAACAATGGCATTATTTATTTGTGGTAACTCTTCTAAACTTCTGTATACTTTCATACGAGGTGGCGCAAATTAAAAGCAAATTTCGCTTGTAGCCAACTGGTCTATTGTTTTAATATGCGAGTTGTTGCAATTCTTTGGTTATTGTTGTCTAAAACCTCTATCAAATACAACCCATTTGTTAAGGCTGAAACATCTAATTGATTTACTGAATTTGTGGTTAATACCAATGTTCCAAGCGAGGTGTAAATATTTATTTTTCGAGTTTGGCTAGGCAAATTTAAATACAACGTTTGGCTAACAGGATTTGGGTAAGCTATTATTTTGTAGGATTGATTTATTTCATTAACCGAGTTTACAACACCATCTTTTCTCACTAACATTAAGACCAATTCATCGCTGGTTCTGCCATAAATTACCAATTGCCCGGTTACGGAATCAACCTCAATTGATCTTACGAAAAAGTCTAATGGCAATGCAATACGGCTTGTAAGACTTAAGGTAGAGTCGAAATAGTTGATGATTAATGAATCGTATTTTGTTAGCTGAATCATTTCAGACTTTTGATGAATACTGATTAAATTTTGTGGTGTTGATATAAGCCTACCATATGGTTGTTGGGCTTGTTTACAATCAAAACTCCAAATAGTAGAGCCTGATTTATTTATAAGAAGTATGCTTGTTAATGTATCATCAAAAGTAAAATTATTCTTCAAATCAAATAGTTGATTTCTGAACAAAACAGGTCTATCGCATTTAATGGCTTGTTCTTGGTTTATTATGTTGTTTGAATCACCAAAATGATAAATAACCGCACTTGAACTTTTATTTACAAACAAGCTTTGGTTGTTTAACCAAGTTAGGCTATACCTCCAATAAAAGGGCATCGAATCAAGAGCAATTTCATTTAACGACTCAACATCTTTTCCTAAGGTTATATTTCCTATGAGTAAATTGATTTGAGGCTGAGTTGTTTTATCAATAATAGCGAATCGTTTTGCGTTTGTTACCATTTGAAATGATGTAACAGAATCCTTGTGGTAATCATAAAAAACATTGCCATCACCAAAGTCTGAATCATATGTGGCACCTGTTACATTATAGGTGTAATAAAATGGACCTGATCCAAAAGCCATTGCACTTGTATACCACAAATTGAATCCGGTTTGTGTGAGATCAAAACTTAAATTATCTGTTGGACCAGCTTCTAATAACTTATTGGTTGACAAAACACTACCATTACTTGCTATTGCGCTTGTATAAAAATGAATTCGTTTAGTTGCATCAATGGCTTTATATGAAACGACAAAAATATTATCGCTAATTACACGCAATTGAATTGGAGAGACGATAGAAAGGCCATCCTGATGATTTAATGCATAATCGATGCGTTGGGCTTTTGCTACAAATACAGAAAGTAATAAAAATAATAGGCTTAGTGGTTTCATCTTTCAAAAGTAACCAGATCAACCCAATAATACAACGTGTGATTTCTTAAATTTAGACGTGATTCTCAATAAAACTCACCACATCTTCAACCGTATATGCATCTTCCAATTTATATATCCCACTTCTTGTACGACATAAACTATTTAAATATGCGCCACTGTTAAGTGCTTTACCAAAATCGTAGGCTAACGAGCGTATGTATGTGCCTTTACTACAAACTACTCTAAATTCTATAATGGGTAAATTAATATTGGTTATTTCAAATGTATTGATGGTAACATTACGTGGAGATAATTCAACCTCAATACCTGCACGTGCGCTTTCGTACAATCGTACTCCATCTTTTTTAATTGCACTATAAGCAGGTGGTAATTGTGCTATATCACCTATAAATTGTTTAGTGGTTTGATGTATAAGTTCATCAGTGATATGTGCAGTTTCAAAAGTAGCATTTATTGCTGTTTCTTTATCGTATGATGGACGAGTGGCTCCTATGCAAAAACTTCCAGTATATTCTTTTTCAGTAGCCATGTATTGGTCAATATTTTTAGTTTCTTTACCAATGCACACAATTAATAATCCTGAAGCCAATGGGTCTAAAGTACCAGCATGGCCAACTTTTAGTTTTCTCTTTTCGCCAACATTAATGGTTTTAAACTTATGTAGGTTACGCAACAAGTTGTAACGCAGTTTATTTACCACATCAAAACTAGTCCAGGTAAGTGGTTTATTTAACAATAAAACACTGCCTTGCTCAACATCTATAATTATAGGATTAGCCATTAAAGATTACAAAATTGTAAGCTCGTGGCCCATTGCGTATAAAATTAAAATGGCAGCACCTAAAATAATACGATACCAACCAAACATTTTAAAACCATGCTTAGTTAAAAAACCAATAAAAGCTTTAATGGCAATAATTGCTACAACAAAAGCAACCACATTGCCAATAACAAGTATGCCCATATCACTACTATTAAACCCCACTTGATTGTGGTATTTAAGCATTTTATAAGCAGTAGCTGCAAACATAGTAGGTACAGCTAAAAAAAACGAAAACTCTGCCGCAGCCGTGCGTGTTAGCTTTTGTGATAAACCACCAATAATAGTGGCTGCCGATCGAGATACGCCAGGAATCATTGCAATTACTTGAAACATTCCAATTACAAATGCATTTTTGTATTCAACTTGGGTAGCGCCAGCTGTTTCCGTTTTGGCAAACCATTTATCAACAAATAATAAAACTATTCCACCCAACAATAAACTAATAGCCACTACTAAAGCATTTTCTAGTAAAGCATCAATATAATCATTAAATAATAATCCAAAAACAGCAGCAGGAATAAAGGCTACACCTAGTTTAAAATAAAAATCAAAGCTCTGTAAAAACCGTTTCCAATACAAAACAACCACGCTTAAAATTGCGCCAAATTGAATTGCAACCGTAAACATTTTTACAAACTCGCTATTGGAAATTCCCATAACAGAAGAGGCCAACACCATGTGGCCTGTAGATGAAACTGGGAGAAACTCAGTTAAACCTTCAACAATGGCTAAAACCACTGCTTCAAAAATACTCATATACTAAAATTAGGGGAGCTTAGTTTTTGCGAAAAATGGCAAAAAGCTCGATAATAAAACCAATAGTTACTAAAATTGGTGCTACGGTTAACTTCGTTGTACTAAAAATATCATCAGTACCCGACATTAAGGTAAAGCCAGTGGCTATAAAAACCACGCCTAATAACATAAATAAGTAGTTTGTTTGTCCGAATATAAAACGTTCTTCGGCCTTAGGTAAATGCGGCTTTTCTATTGGCTTTTTTAAAGTTGCTTTATGCATGTTGGTGTTATTAATATAAATCGTCTATTTTTAATTTTAAGTAATGGTTTGTGCTAATAGCGCTACTAATCATACTTATTATTATGCCTACAAGTATAACAACTCCAAACAATATTGCAAACTGTGTATTTTCGTAAAGTTCTTCAATACCACTAATCCAGGTTGGCAAAGCGTACAAAACACCGCCTAAAAGTAGGCAAGCAATTATGCCTCCGTATAATCCATGAAGCACACTTTTAAACACAAAAGGCTTGATAATGAAGCCATGAGTTGCACCTACCATTTGCATACTTTTAATAATAAACCTGCGGGCGTAAAGGTTTAAACGAATGGTATTATTAATTAGTGTAATGGATATAATTAAAAAAATAATACTCAAGGCTATCAATATTGTACCAAGTGTACTCACGTTTTTATTAATTTCATCAAGAATATTTTGCTGGTAAACAACTTCTTGCACTTCTGGGTTTCTACGTAATTCTATATCAACAGTTTTTAATTGATTAGCAGATGTAAAACCTGATTTTAAAAACAATTCGATACTTGGTAAAAGTGGATTAAAGCCTAAAAATCCTACAAAATCCTGTCCTATTTCTTTAGAAAACTGCTCAGCGGCTTGTTGTTTACTTACAAAAACAGCACGTTTGGTGTACTCTTGCTGTTGTATATTAGCCATTATTCGTTGAACTTCAGTTTCGGGAACATCTTCTTTAAAAAATACCGTTAACTGAAAATTTTCTTTTAAATACTGTTGTAACTTATTTCCATTAATTAAAATAATACCAAATAAGCCCAGCATAAACAGCACCATTGCAATACTAATTATTGATGGCAGGTACGAAACCTTGCGTCTTTTTTTTATTTTGGGTTGGGATGTACTCAATGTTTAATGTAATTTATTACCTACAAATTTAATAATAACATTGGGCCTACCTAAGTACAATACTCACATCAAAAGGTGGATAAACTAAAAAGGTTGAAAATTAAAGCAGGTAAATGCTGTTTATAGTGCGTTAATTGGTGTATACATCCATCAATTGATGGAGTAATGTTTCTGTTTTAAACTTTTTTAGCTGGAGGTTAATTTCAAGCTCATCAACCTTTAAATTATTAATATTGTTAAACAATTGAGTAAGTTGTGCCGCATTTTCAAAATAGTGTACAGCATTCCCACCAACTTCGGTAAGGCTTGAGGTATTGGCTACGGCAACCTTAACTCCGCTGTGTAACGATTCTAAAATGGGAATGCCAAATCCTTCAAACTCGCTTGCATAAACTGCTAGGCATGCACCTTGATAAAATGCAGGAAAATCGCTAAACGATGCACCTTCTATAAACTGCACCTTATTACTTAATTGGTGTTGATGTATGTAGTTTTTTAACACAATAACAAAAGGCGTTTGTTTGCCAACAAAAACCAAATTACAATTAACGTTTGATTGATGAAAGGCCTGCAACACCATAAGCTGTTGTTTGCGTTCTTCAATTGTGCCTATACAAACTATATAATTATCTGGTAAATTATATTTTGTACTTGTATTTTTAATCGCTTCTTGGGTTAATTTGGTTTCAAATTGTGCATGACAGTTTTGGTAAACTACCTTAATTTTTGGGGGTGATGTGTGGTAAAAATGTTCAATATCATGTGCCGTTTGTTTGCTAGCAGCCACAACAAAACTGGCATTTTTACACGCTTTTAAAAACTTGCGGTTGTATATTTCTCTATCTATTTTTTTATAATAATTAGGATACCGCAAAAAAATTAAATCGTGAATCGTAACAATTGATTTGCCATTGAATTTTTTAATATCGGCAGGTAACTCATTACTTAATCCATGATAAACATTAACACCTAATTTGTTTAATAAAGTTACTACACTGTATGTTCGCCATAGTGCTTTAAATGTTTTACCTAAAAAACTTTTTGGTGTTATTAGGTGCACATTTTTATGGTGTGCAAATATGTTTTCAAACTCGGGTTTTATGCTTGGTGTAAATAAATAAAACTGGTGCTGTGGATACATTTTTATCAATCCACCAATTACAAAACGCGCATAATTACCCAAGCCAGAGTGATTATTAAACGCACGTTTAGCATCAAACCCTATTTTTAGAATTGATGCATGATCATGTGTATTGGAAGTTGTTGTATACATTGTTTAAGCTCTTCATTACTATATAATCCAGCAAATTAAAAACATCACATTTTTATATGGCAAAAGTAAATCCTTATTGGTTATTGTTTCTTTGTTTAAATATTAAACTGCAACACTATGGTCGCGTAAAGCATCATTTAAACTGGTTTTTTTATCAGTCGATTCTTTACGTTTTCCAATAATAATTGCACAAGGAACTTGGTATTCACCAGCTGGAAATTTCTTTGTATAACTACCCGGAATTACCACCGAACGCGAAGGAACAATCCCTTTATACTCAATAGGCGTATCTCCTGTTACAT
>JAGPCI010000307.1 GCA_018058165.1 Bacteroidia bacterium | reverse complement strand
TTTACAGGAAAATCGTAAACACGCTTTTGCGCATAAGCTTGGCATTGTAATCTTAAAACACACGCTTGGCAGAGTGCTAACTTAGGCTTACACACCATAGCGCCCAATTCCATAATGGCTTGGTTATGCAAAGCAGGTGCATCAAGGTTTAATAAATCTTGCGCCAATGTTGCAAATAACTTTTTACCAGATGTGCTATATATGGGTTCATCAATTGCAAACAACCTAGCAAGTACACGGTAAACATTTCCATCAACCACAGCCTGTGCCTCGTTAAAAGCAAATGATGAAATTGCGGCTGCCGTGTATGGTCCAATTCCTTTTAAATTTAACAATTCAGCATAAGTTTCAGGAAACACACCATTATAACTACTTACCAAAATTCGAGCAGTTTTAAGCATATTGCTTGCTCTATTATAATAACCTAAGCCTTGCCATAGTTTCATAACGTTGTTATCATCAGCTTCGGCAAGGTGTTTTATGGTGGGATAATGTTCAATAAATTTGAGGTAATAAGGCAATCCTTGTTCAACTCGGGTTTGTTGTAATATAATTTCCGATAACCAAATGTGATATGGGTTAAGATTATTACGCCATGGTAAATCACGCTTATTGGCTAAGTACCATTTAATTAAAGGTTGTAGGGGAGTCATATTTTATCAACAAAAGTAGGGCTTCAATAATTTTTTCCATTGTATTAGTACTTTTTGTTTTGAAATTCATACCTTTGCAACCCGGATTATCAAATGATGGGGAAAGACAAACATTTGACTTTAAAGTTATTAATTGTTAAAAAATAGTAGAAAATGACAAAAGCAGAAGTAATTGCAGAAATCGCAACTAAAACAGGAATTGAGAAAGCACACGTGCAAGAAGCAGTAGAATCTTTCTTCAAGGTAGTAAGAACCTCTATGACAGAAGGTAAAAATGTTTATTTCCGTGGCTTTGGAAGCTTTGTAATTAAAAAGAGAGCTAAGAAAATTGCACGTAACATCAGCAAAAATACCGCAATGGTAATTGATGAACATTTTATCCCTAGCTTTAAACCAGCTAAAACTTTTGTTGATAAAGTTAAGAAAAGCGAAATGGTTAAAACTAAAGCAGCTAAGTTAGCAGCTAAAGCTTAATGAAATTTAACAACAAGCAAATTTTACTTGTTGCCATAGCCTTGGTGGTTACTTCCGCCTTGTTTGTTATGGGTTACAAAACTCCTTTTGCGCAATCAGGCACAAAAGGAGTTTCTGTGGCAAGTAAACAATTTGATGTTGATGGTTTTTTGAAGGAACAAAAGCTAAAACTTACACCTGCCTTACAACAGCAGTTGGATGTGCTTGAGGCCGACAAAAACAACAAAGAAAGTCTAGTACAATTGGTAGAACTTTGGGATTCGTTAAAAGTAACTTATGCAGGTGCACATTATACCTATAAGTTAGCTCAACTAGAGAATAACGAAATTACCTGGTTTGCCGCTGGTAGTAAATTTTACAATGTAGCCAATTTTAGCGTTGATAGCGTGATTGGAGTTGATGCAATTGCAAAAGCAAGAGATGCATATGCAAAAGTAGTGGAGTTAAATCCTGCTAATTTGCAAGCAAAAAGTGCCTTAGCGGTTTGTATTATTCAGGGCGATAATGATGTGATGAAGGGTGTAGGCCTTTTAAAAGAAGTTGTAGCAACAGATTCGAATAATGTGCAAGCTATTTTTACATTGGGTATGCTTTCAATACAAAGCAACCAGTTTGATAAAGCCGAAGAACGTTTCGAAAAATTAATTAAACTTGAACCCTTTAATCCAGAGTATTATTTTTACTTAGGCGAAGTTTATGCAAAAGGTGGGAATGTGGCAAAAGCCATTAAAACCTACGAAACATGTAGAACTTTGTTAACCGATAAAGAGGCAAAAACGGAAATAGACCAAATAATTAATAAACTTAATAAACTTTAACAATATGCCAAGCGGAAAGAAAAGAAAAAGACATAAGATCGCTACGCACAAGCGTAAAAAAAGACTACGTAAAAACAGACATAAGACTAAGAAAAAATAATTAAATTTTCTTAATTCCTGATACACACATCTTTTTTATTCAAAAGATCTTAATAGTAAACCGTTCAATTGTTGGGCGGTTTGCTGTTTTTAAACACACTTGTAAAAAATAGTGAGCTACGAACTGGTAATAAATAGTCATGCAAACGGTGGGGTTGATATTGCGCTGCTTAGAGACAAAAAACTAATTGAGTTACATCACGAGAAGGCAGATAATAATTTTGCCGTTGGTGATGTATATTTGGGTACGGTAAATAAACTGATGCCCGGACTTAATGCTGCTTTTGTTGATGTAGGGCACGAGAAGGATGCATTTTTACATTACCTTGATCTTGGACCTCAAATTAAGTCACAACTTAAACATACAAAAATATTGCGGAGTAACCCGCATACTGATGTATGGCCAGAGGCTAAATTAAATGAACCCGACATTGAAAAAACGGGAAAAATAAATCAAGTACTTCAACGCCTGCAACAAATTGTAGTGCAGGTAACCAAAGAGCCCATCTCTAATAAAGGTCCACGTTTAACTTCTCAACTTTCTTTGGCAGGTAGGTATGTGGTATTAATGCCTTTTGATGGTGTTGTTTCTATCTCTAAAAAAATTGTAAAAACAGACGAACGTATTCGTTTAAAAAAACTTGTTCAAAGCATTAAACCTGCAAACTTTGGTGTAATTGTTCGCACCGTTGCCGAAGGACAAAGTGTAGAAGAACTTGAAAATGATTTAAAAGATTTGATGAAACGTTGGGAACATTTATGTACCCAACTTAAAACAGCAGTTTCTGGACAAAAAATATTAGGCGAAAGTGAACGTACCTTAACTTTGGTGCGCGATTTACTGAATGATGATTTTACAGGCATTCATGTAAACGATAGTTTTTTGTTTAACTCGATTAAGGGTTACATAGAAAAAAAGGCTCCCGAGCTTGAAAAAATTGTAAAACTTTACAACGGCAAACAACTTATTTTCGACCATTTTGGTATTGATAAGCAAATAAAAAGTGCTTTTGGAAAAGAGATAAACTTTATGGGTGGCTCGTATTTAATTATTGAGCACACCGAAGCCTTACATGTGGTTGATGTAAACAG
>JAGPCI010000306.1 GCA_018058165.1 Bacteroidia bacterium | reverse complement strand
TGCCCGACACAACTACGAAGGTAACTTTTACCGACAATAACTCGAAGTTTAATACAGCGGGCGTACAATTTATCATCAATCCTTATGATGAGTTAGCACTTACACGTGCATTAGAAATAACAGAAAAACAAGGAGGCACAGTTACAGCAATAAATGTTGGATTGGCAGATGCTGAACCTAGTATTCGTAAAGCATTAGCCATTGGTGCAACAGATGCTGTTCGTATTAATGCTGAGCCAACAGATGCTTATTTTGTTGCCGAACAAATTGCAGCTTTTGCAAAACCAGAAAACTTTGATTTGATTTTAACAGGCCGCGAGTCGATTGATTATAATGGTGGTTTAGTTGGTGGATTATTAGCAGAAATGTTAAACATTCCTTCTGTTAATGTAATTACTTCTATTGATGTTGAAAATGGTATTGCAACAATGGAGCGTGATATTGATGGTGGTAAAGAAAAAATTAGTTGCAAGTTACCAATGTTGGCTAGCGCACAAAAAGATTTAACCGAGCCTCGTATTCCAAATATGCGTGGTATTATGGCTGCACGTACTAAACCTTTAAAAGTAGTTGAAGCAAACGGAGATGTAAAAACTGCCACAACTGTCGGTTTTGAATTGCCAGCAGCTAAAGGTGGTGTAAAATTAATTCCTGCTGATCAAGCTGAACTTCTTATTGATTTATTGCACAACGAAGCCAAAGTAATATAACCTTAACATTTAAAAATTATGATTTTAGTATACGCAGAAAGCATAGACGGTAATTTTAAAAAATCAACTTTCGAAGCAGTTTCATATGCAGCAGGTATTGCCCAAACCAATGGTGTATCATGTGTTGCTGTTAGTATTGGTAATGTTGATGATGCTAAATTAGCCGAATTAGGTAATTATGGTGCCGATAAAGTAGTAGCCGTAAAAAGCGATAAATTAATCACATTTAATGCAGAGGCATATGCCAAAGCATTTGCAACTGTTGCTGCTGCTGAGGCTGAAACTGTTGTTGTAATATCAAACACATACAGTGGTAAAGCAATTGCAGGGCGGGTAGCTGCTAAGCTAAAAGCAGGTGTTGCAGCAGGTGTAATAAGTGTGCCTAATACCAGCAATGGTTTTGTAGTACGTAAATCCGTTTTTAGTGGTAAAGCATTTGCTGATGTAAATTTAACAACACCGGTAAAAGTATTGGCTATAACACCTAATACTTTTGATGTAAAAACATTTGGTAAAACAGCTCAAGTTTCTTCAAACGATGGTGGATTAAATGATGCTGATTTTGTTTCAAACTCTATTGAAGTTTCTCGTGTTACTGGTAAAATTCCTTTAACAGAGGCAGAAATAGTTGTAAGTGCCGGCCGAGGAATGAAAGGTCCTGAAAACTGGGGTATTATTGAGGAATTGGCGAGTGTTTTGGGTGCAGCCACTGCATGTTCAAAACCAGTTAGTGATATGGATTGGAGACCACACAGCGAACACGTTGGTCAAACCGGAATTACCATCAAACCAAATTTGTATATTGCAATTGGTATTAGTGGTGCTATTCAACATCTAGCAGGTGTAAGCTCAAGTAAGGTTATTGTTGCAATTAATAAAGATGCAGAAGCTCCATTTTTTAAAGCTGCCGATTACGGTATTGTTGGTGATGCATTTGAAGTATTACCTAAGATTTTAGAAGCTGCAAAAAAGTTGAAAGCGGCTAACTAATCATAGTATTTTAATTTACTTAAAAGCTGTTTCTTGATAAAAGAAACAGCTTTTTTTATGTTTCTGCATTTGCTTAAATGTAGTTTAAACCTATTATAAAAGCATGACCTTATCAGGTGAATGGACTTTCCTATCTCCACAATAATTATGACCACCGTCATGTTTTTTTGGCACACTAAAATAAAATTGATTGCAGGTTAGTATATTGCCTCCCTTATTTTTAAATTTATGACTGCAAGAAAGCCTGCCTTAGGTTTTATTTTTGTTACCCTATTAATTGATGTTATTGGCTTTGGAATTATTATTCCTGTTGTGCCAAAATTAATTATGGAACTTACCGGAGGCGGTATGAGTGAAGCTTCTGTTTATGGTGGTTGGTTGATGTTTGCATTCGCTGCGATGCAATTTATTTTTTCTCCAATTTTTGGTGGCTTAAGTGATAAATATGGCAGAAGACCAGTTATTTTATTATCCTTATTAGGTTTCGGATTAGATTATATATTAGTTGCACTTGCACCTACTATTGGTTGGTTATTTGTTGGTAGAATTTTAGCTGGAATTACTGGGGCAAGTTTCACTACAGCAAGTGCATATATTGCTGATGTAAGTACACCTGAGAAGCGCGCCCAAAACTTTGGAATTATTGGTGCTGCTTTTGGTTTAGGTTTTATAATTGGTCCTGTTATTGGTGGTTTGTTAGGGCAATATGGTTCGCGTGTGCCATTTTATGCAGCAGCAGCAGTTACCCTTTTAAATTTTTTATATGGTTATTTTGTTTTGCCAGAATCGTTGAGTAAAGAAAACAGGCGACCTTTTGATTGGAAACGTGCTAACCCAATCGGTTCGTTAATGCATTTGCGCAAATATCCTGTAATTTCGGGTTTAGTGGTTTCATTGGTGTGTATTTACATTGCCGCACATTCGGTGCAAAGTACGTGGAGTTATTTTACCATGGAAAAATTTAAGTGGGACGAAAAAATGGTTGGTTATTCCTTAGGTGTTGTTGGAATTTTAGTAGCTTTTGTTCAAGGGTTTTTAATAAGATATACAACACCTCTTTTTGGTCCTAAAAAGTCTGTTTATATTGGATTAGCATTATACACCATTGGATTAGCACTATTTGCATTTGCAAATCAAAGTTGGTTAATGTTTGCTTTTTTAGTACCATATTGTTTGGGTGGAGTTGCTGGGCCTGCATTGCAAGGCCTAATGAGCAACCAAGTGCCAGCCAATGAGCAAGGCGAACTGCAAGGTGCTTTAACCAGTTTAATTAGTGTTACATCAATTATTGGTCCGCCATTAATGACCAATCTTTTTTCGAGATACACAGCACCCTCTACTGCCATTTATTTTCCTGGAGCACCATTTTTAGCTGGGGCAATTTTTATGCTTGTTAGTTTAATTTTTGCCATGAGAACGCTAAAGCGTAGTGGTATAAAATAGCTTAACCTCTTAAAATTTA
>JAGPCI010000305.1 GCA_018058165.1 Bacteroidia bacterium | reverse complement strand
GTATATCCGTCAGCTTACCAGTAACTTTATAACCAATTAGTATTCTTGCATTTATAAATATTTTCTGTTATCTGTGCTAAGGCTTGATAAGAATGATATTGTTCCATTTTAAAAATCATTTAAAAGAAAAACTATCTCCTTTTGGGTTGCCACCCATTCCGAATCTTCGGAACTGCGTCACTTTTTTCTTGATAAAAAAGTAACCAAAAAATCAATCCCGAAGCTTCGGGATTACGACAATTTTACTACAATCTACTGAGCATGTTTTTTGCCACGCAATCGAAGCCACTGCGTTTCAGGATTGCTTGCACGAGGCCAACACACAAACATACTCTTTGATTGTTAAGTAAAATTCTCAGAGGCCGATAGAGTCCTTCAAGCTTTGGTTTACAATAAAAGCAAAACGACTCTAAAAACACCAGCATTTATTAGAAACTGGTATGCTTGCGGATATCCTCTAAAAGGTTGCTATTTTTGTACGTTTTGTTATCGTTTTGGAATCATGAAGTTATAAATGCGTAACTTTAACTTAATACCCATGCCTTTTATTTGTGCCTAATAATGCTATCTTTGCACCCCGATTTTTAAAACGTATTTCCAATAAAAAATTAAACAAAAACAAAAGAATTATGAGATTATTTAATCCATGGCATCATGTAGGGTTTGGAGAGCATGCCCCCGAAATAGTAACTGCAATTATAGAAATTCCACAAGGTAGCAAAGGTAAATTTGAGTTAGATAAAGAAAGCGGTATGTTAAAGCTTGACCGTGTGTTGTTTTCTTCAGTTCATTACCCTGCGCATTATGGTTTTATTCCGCAAACGTATTGCGATGATAAAGATCCATTAGACATTATGGTTTTAACAAGCATAGAGTTACCACACATGTGTTTAATTGATGCAAAAGTGATAGGTGTTATGCACATGATAGATCAAGGTGAAGCTGACGATAAAATTATTGCCGTAGCAAATAACGACATGAGTTGGAACCACATTAACGATATTAGCGAAATTCCGCCTCATACCTTATTAGAAATGCGTAGGTTTTTTGAAGATTACAAAGCACTTGAACATAAAGAAGTAGTTGTAAACGAATTTATGGGCCGCGAAACTGCCATTAAAATTGTAGAAGAAGCTCTTGCTTTGTACAACGAACAAATTCGCGAAGAAGTTGCTATATAAGTAATTGTTTATACCATAAATAACTAACTCAGGTTAATAATGTAGGCTATTTGTCAAACAGCAAAATAGCACTACATTCGCAGCGTTAATTTTTAAAAATTAACGCTGTTTTTAGTTTAAATAACATTTAATAAATATACAATATGAACGGTTTTTTTAAAGTTCCTGTTCCTGTAAACGAACCCATTTTAAATTACGCACCTGGCAGCAAAGAGCGCGCTGAATTAAAAGCAGCTTTAGTTGAAGGACGTAGCAAACAAGTTGATGTGCCGATGTACATTGGAAGTCAAGAAATTCGTACGGGTAAAACCTTGCGTATGGCGCCACCACACGATCATTTGCATACTTTAGGTCATTTTCATGAAGGCGATGCATCTCATGTTACTGCTGCAATTGATGAAGCATTGGCTGCAAAAGCAAACTGGGAAAATTTACCTTGGGAGCAACGTGCTGCTATTTTCTTAAAAGCTGCCGATTTAATTGCTGGTCCTTACCGTGCAAAATTAAATGCTGCTACTATGTTAGCGCAAAGTAAAAATGCATACCAAGCTGAGATAGATGCTGCATGTGAGTTTATCGACTTTTTACGTTTTAATGTGGCTTTTATGAGCCAGATTTATAACGACCAACCACAATCTGGCAAAGGCATGTGGAATAGGCTTGAGTACCGCCCACTAGAAGGATTTATATTTGCACTTACTCCATTTAATTTTACAGCTATTGCAGGTAATTTACCTACAAGTGCTGCCATGATGGGCAACGTAGTGGTTTGGAAACCGGCTAATACACAAGTGTACTCTGCTAATGTACTAATGGAAGTGTTTAAAGAAGCAGGCGTACCTGATGGTGTAATTAACTTAGTTTATGTTGATGGACCAACAGCAGGTGAAGTAATTTTTAATCATCCTGATTTTGCAGGAATTCACTTTACTGGTTCAACTGGTGTGTTTCAAAATATATGGAAAACCATTGGTGGCAATATTCATAAATACAAAACTTACCCGCGTATAGTTGGCGAAACTGGTGGTAAAGATTTTATTGTAATGCATAAATCTGCAAGGGTTGATGAAAGTGTTACAGCTATTGTGCGTGGAGCATTCGAGTTTCAAGGACAAAAATGTTCAGCGGCTTCGCGTACTTATGTGCCTTCTAATATTTGGCCTAGCGTAAAAGAGAAGTTAATCAGCACGGTTAAATCATTAAAAATGGGACCAACCGAAGATTTTAGCAACTTTATAAATGCAGTAATTGACGAGCGCTCGTTTGATAAAATTGCAGGTTATATTGAAGGTGTAAAAAAAGATTCTGAATCAGAAATTATAGTTGGTGGTGGTTACGATAAATCAAAAGGATATTTTATTGAACCTACTATTGTGGTTACAAAAAATCCAAAATCAACTACTATGTGCGAAGAGATTTTTGGTCCAGTGCTTACCATTTTTGTGTATGATGAAAACAAGTTTGAAGAAACTTTAGATTTAGTAAATACTACTTCAGAGTATGCTTTAACAGGAGCAATAATTGCGCAAGATAGGTATGCCATTAATTTGGCTACTACAAAATTGCGTAATGCGGCTGGTAACTTCTACATAAACGATAAACCTACTGGTGCTGTTGTTGGTCAACAGCCATTTGGTGGTGCACGTGCAAGCGGTACAAACGATAAAGCAGGGGCTATGGTTAACTTATTACGTTGGGTAAGTATGCGAACAATTAAAGAAACATTTGTTACACCAACCAATTACGAGTATCCGTTTTTATCTGCCGAATAATTTTTAAATAAATATAAATTTACAAAGCCATTCCAATTTGGGGTGGCTTTTTTTGTTTGATGGTTTAAAAGGGATTTGACCTCATTATGGGATTTAACCGAGAAGCTCGCTAAGGATGTGCAAAAAGTGGGATGGTTTTAATGGTGTAAATAATAATCCCGAAGGGATGAGATTATTATAGAAAATTTGGGATGAAAATGTACGTCCCTGCTGGGGTCGTATATTTGCA
>JAGPCI010000304.1 GCA_018058165.1 Bacteroidia bacterium | reverse complement strand
ATTAATTCATGGCTTTTTATAATTAAATTGATATCGTTAATTATTTGTAAAATTTGAGCTGAAGTGCTTGAATACGTTAAACCCAACTCAAACATAACCCTGCGTGCTTCACTTAGTGTAATATTATTTAAAGCGTCATCAATTAACTTTTTATTAGGAACTGTTAACAAACTTTTTTCAATAGTTCTTATTCTGGTAGACCTAAATCCAACCCGTTCAATTCTGCCTTTAATATTTCCGGCTTCAATTAAATCGCCTGCTTTAAATGGCTTATCAAGGTAAATAATAAACGACCCTAACAAATTAGCCAAAGTATCCTGTGCTGCCAGAGCCACAGCCAAACCACCAATACCTAATGAAGCTACTAAAGCAGTAATATTTACATGAAATACAATACGTAAACCTATAAATAAACAAAGGATTACAATTAATACTTTAATAAGTTCTTTAACAAAATTACCTAGTTCAGGAGTTATTGGAAAACTTTCGCGATTTATTAATACATGTGTAAAAAAGTCGGTTGTGCGTAAAAGAATTTTACAAATAACTACAATAAACCATATTTGCCAGGCTGCGAATAATAGCCAACGGATACCAATCTTATCAATAGAAATTAAATTCCATGACGATGGAAAATTTAACTTTTCGAAGGCAAAGTATATTACTATTATGGTAATAAATTGCTCAATTGGTTTACGCAACAAGGCTAAAAACTCGTCACCAAACTGATCTTTCGAGAAGGATTTAAAAATCCGAAACGACTGTTTACTTAAAACCCTTGCAATGTAACGCTTAAATAAAAGCCCCGCTATAAGTATAACGGCAAACAATATCAGGTCTTTTATTTTATTATCGTAATATTCTATATCAGAAATTAACCAATCCATATTAACAAAGTTAACCGTTTAAATCCTAATCAAGTTTATTAAATAAATTAATGAGCTTCGAGCCAGTTATTGCCAATACCAGCTTCGGCAACAACGGGTACATTTATAGGCATGGCATTTTCCATCTCTTCTTTTACCAACTGTTTCATCAGCTCAATTTCTGGTTTATATACATCAAAAAGTAACTCATCATGTACCTGCAAAATCATTTTTGATTTTAAATGCGCTTCACGTTTCATGCGATTAAAAATGTTAATCATCGCCACTTTAATCATATCAGCAGCACTACCTTGTATGGGTGCATTAATTGCATTTCTTTCAGCAAAACCACGCACCGTAAAATTAGCAGAATTAATATCACGCAAATAACGCCTGCGCCCCATTAATGTTTGCACGTAACCAAGCTCTTTAGCAGAATTAATGGTTGTATTCATGTACGTTTTAATACTTGGATATTGTTTCCAATACTCATCAATAATTAATGCTGCTTCTTTACGAGGAATGCCTAAACTTTGTGATAATCCAAATGCCGACTGGCCATAAATAATTCCAAAATTTACAGCTTTTGCATTCCTTCTTTGCTCGGCAGAAACTTCTGCTACTTCAATTCCATAAACACGAGCAGCCGTTGCTATATGTATATCTATACCTTGTTTAAATGCATCAATCATAGCCTCTTCATTTGCCATAGAAGCAATGATGCGCAATTCTATTTGCGAGTAATCTGCACTTAACAAAACATAGTCATCGTTTCGTGCAATAAATGCTTTACGCACCTCACGACCTTTATCTGTTTTAATAGGTATATTTTGCAAATTTGGGTTGTTAGAACTTAACCTTCCGGTGGCCGCTACCGCTTGATTAAAGGAAGTATGAACACGACCAGTTGTTTCGTTTATCAGCGTAGGCAACGCATCTACATAAGTTGATTTTAACTTTTGTAATTGGCGAACCTCTAAGATACAACGTACAATCTCGTGTTCGTTTAAAGTTTGTAAAACATCTTCGCCAGTTTGGTACTGACCAGTTTTTGTTTTTTTAGCCTTAGCATCTAACTTTAAATGATCAAATAAAACCTCTCCTAATTGTTTGGGTGACGCTATATTAAAATCAACCCCAGCTAACTCAATTATTCGTTTTTCTAATTGAACAATTTCGGTTTCTAATTCAACCGAATAATCATTTAAAAACTGTTTGTTAATCTTTATGCCCTCGTGTTCCATATCAGCCAAAACAGGCACCAATGGTTGCTCTAATTCAAACAATAATTTTTCGGCCTCACATGCTATAAGTTGTGGCGCTAACAACTGTTTTAATTGAAAAGTAATATCAGTATCTTCTACCGCGTATTCTTTTATTTTTTCAATTTCAACATCACGCATACTTAATTGGTTTTTGCCTTTTTTACCAATTAAATTTTCTATACTTACTGGTTGATAATTTAAGTAAATACCTGCTAAAAAATCCATACCATGTCTAAGGTCTGGTTCTATTAAATAATGTGCCAACATGGTATCAAAAATTGGCCCTTGTAAATCTAATCCGTAACGCTGCAAAATGCTTAAATCAAACTTAACATTTTGTAATATTTTGGTAATCGATTCACTTAAAAATACTGGTATAAAAATTTCCAATAACCGTTTAGCTTCATCAAAATTTTCAGGACAGGCAATATAAAAACCATGATGTGCTTTGTAACTAAAACTAAAACCAACAATATCATTATCTATCTTATCCAAACTTGAAGTTTCTGTATCAAAACTAACCTCAGTTTGTTGCAACAATTCGTTTAAAACTGATTGCAAATGTTCATCACCTTGCACCAAAATATATTCGTGCGGGGTGTTATCAATTGTGTTTAAACTTGATGGTGCTTGTTGCTCTTCCGCTTCTTCCGTTTTTTCAGAAGTAGCCGATGCTTCACCTTGGTTAAATAAATCAAATGCAGCTGCCTGTTTTGATGCTCCGCTTTCAGTTCTGGGAGTAATTTCAATATCAGTACCAAGCACGCGTTTGGCTAATGTTTTAAACTCTAACTCGGTAAATAGTTTTTCTATTTCTTCCTTATCAGGTTCCGATTTTATTAAATCTTCCTCTACCAAATCAATTGGCACATTAATGTCAATAGTAGCTAATCGTTTGCTTAAAAAAGCTTGTTCTTTATTGTTGGTAACGTTTTCTAACTGTTTGCCTTTTAACTCATGTAGGTTTTCGTACAAACCTTCCATGCTGCCATATTTTTGAACAAAAACCTTTGCAGTTTTTTCGCCCACTCCGGGTATTCCAGGAATATTAT
>JAGPCI010000303.1 GCA_018058165.1 Bacteroidia bacterium | reverse complement strand
GGGTTTGTGTATTACCCACAGGTGTATGTTGGGTTGGGCAATTGGTTTGTGATTAATACAAAACTTCGGTTTAAAATGGACTTATTGGGGCTTTACAGACGTTTCGCTGCGCTACAGTCTGTACCGGGTGTTCCGCGCTACTCCGTCCAACGCATGAGCAAACGCACTTCGGGGTAGCCAACTTCACCCCCTAAGCCGAGTTTAACGTTTAAATGGTGTTTAAGTTCCGATTAAAATAAGGTTGGTGGTAACATATTTATTTACTTATTTAGTAATTCTGAAAATAACCAGGCACTACAAACAAGCCCCAAAAATACGTACTGAAGCAACAACTAAGCGAAGTAAAAATGACTAGAAACAAAAGAATACAAGTGGAGGGAAATGATATCACCATTCTTTCTATTGACGAACAAGAATATATTTCGCTCACAGATATGCTGAAAGCCAAAGATAGGGGTTTTTTCATTGCTGACTGGCTTCGTAATAGAAACACTGTTGAATATCTAGGTATCTGGGAATCGGTTTACAACCCCGCTTTTAATTATGGCGAATTCGCCATAATTAAAAGTCAAGCAGGATTAAATAGTTATAAATTAAGTGTAAAGGAATGGATTGAAATAACAAATGCCATTGGATTAAAAGCAACTGCGGGTCGCTATGGAGGCACCTATGCACATCCCGATATTGCATTCGAATTTGGATAAGCCCTCAATTCAAAATTTATTTAATAAAGGAGTTCCAAAGACTTAAAGCAGAAGAAAACTCAAGGCTAAATTTGGAGTGGAACTTACAACGTACTATTTCAAAAATTAACTATCGAATTCATACCGATGCCATGAAAGAAAACCTGATTTCTGAGGAAATTACCGCTAATCAATCTAACTTGGTTTATGCAAACGAAGCCGACTTATTGAATGTTGCCCTATTTGGTATTACCGCAAAAGAATGGAGAAAAAAAACTCGAAACAAACGGGGAACATAAGAGATGAAGCAAGTTTAGAACAGCTGGTGGTATTAAGCAATTTAGAGGGTATTAATGCATTACTTATTGAGCAAGGATTACCGCAATCCAACAGGCTTATTCAACTTAACAAAGTGGCTATAACCCAAATGAAATCGTTGGTTGAAAACAAAACCATTAAAAAGTTGAAATAAGTAACTTTAATTACGCTTCTTTTCAGGAACTTCATGCAGCAAAATCTTCTGCTCCGCTTCTTTAAAATTACGTTTTAGTTTTAGGTAAACGTCATCTGTTTTGCCACGCACCAAACCAACCCACGCAATTTTAGATCTTATACTAGCTAACATCGTGTGCACATCACTAAGGTCAATCTCTTTATTTGGTGTAGTACCTAAATGTTTTTTAACTGCATCAGTTGCTGTATTGTTTTGTAAGTTATGGATAGTTGCTCGTAAATTCCTAACATACAATCGGCTTACATTTGGTTTATTGTTTACCTTTATACCTGTTACCCATTGTGCTGCATACGTTTTTTGTAAACGTGTTTTTTTGGTGTTTACTTCAAATCCATAACTAGCAAGTATTTCAACAATTCGGGCTTGTATTTCATTCACTAATTTCACTTCGCCCGAAAATGTTAAATCATCTGCATAACGGGTGTAGTAAATGGCAACATCATCTTTACATTTGGTGCTATTAATCTCATTTACCAAATCTATTAATGCTTTATCAACCCTATAAAAAACAATGTTAGATAATAGGGGAGACGTTGTGACGCCTGTTGGGAGTTTTTTGTTGTGTGTACACAACAATGCAATAGCAGTTGATACTTCATCACTCACCATAAAAGGATATTGTTGTAAAGCTTGTTTAACGTGTTTGGCACTTATGCTATCAAAAAAGTTTTTTATATCCATGTTTAATACACATGGCTTATTTAAGTGTGGCTTTGCATTGGTTAATACACCGTATTTGGGTTCATTGTTAAATGCCTTTACAAAACCATGCACACAAGGTAATTTATGTTGGGTATAAAATGGTTGCATATATTTAGCTAACCTTCCTTGCAGTTCGCGCAACAAACCTTGCGGTGCTTCTACCGCGCGTATTCCACCACTTTTTTTGGGTATACTGTAACTCACATACTCAGGCAATGCCAATATGTGTTGAAACTCCTTTGCCGTTACTTGCAACATGCTGCAAAGTTGTGCTATTGTTTTTATGGCCACTTTTTAATTACCTAAAAACGGGCACCATTACATACTTTTTCATCTCCCCCAAAACCTAACAAGTGCAGCGCAGCGGAGCTTGTTAGGTAATTAACCTATGCATTTTTATAACAACTGCAGAAACAACAGTTAAAAGACTTTTGCGTGTCTTTAAGTATTTTAGTAATGGTGCTCCGAATATTTTTTCACATTAAATCACTTAATCTATTTGCTGGAAATTCAAACTGAAAATCCGGTGGTTTATTGGCTGAAGCAAACTTACAATTTGACCCATCAAATAACATATTTACTTCACCAGTATGTCCATCTGTATTTTTAGCAATTATTATTTTACTGTTATTTTTTGTACTACTTCCATCTTCATATTCTGTAATTCCGTAATAAGCGTAGCGGTAAACAAACAAAACCTTATCGGCTATTTCCTCTAAACTACTGGTATCTTTTAAATCGCACAGGTTAGGGGATGAAGCATAACCCCTGCGCTCTGCTGCCCGCGAAACATTGGAGGTAAGCAGCAACACTACATCAAGTTCTCTTGCTAATTTTTTTAAACGTTGCAATACCAAACCCAATTCGTAATCGCGGTAAGAGGTTTTTGGCGCGTAAGTAATTTGCTGAAAACAATCAATGGCCAATACTTTAATGTAAAATGCATACTTTAGTTTTTTAGCAGCAGCACAAACCTCATCAATGTGATTATCTAATATTCGGTTGCTTAAATAAATAGGCCAAGGTTGTTCTTCGGTATTTATTTCGGGTTGATTGGTTTGATTTTCGTTACAAACTTTAAGCAATTTACTGACCAGTACTTCCTCTTTTTCTATTAAGTTAATATAGCCAATTGGTGTATTGTGTTGCTTGGCCAAGTGCATCATTTGCGTGTGTAAAAAAGCTGTTTTACCCATACCCGGCCTAGCTCCTATAACCACTAATTCACCGTACTCTAAATTGCCTAAGTATGCTTGCAATTGCTTATCAAACCAAGTTAAACCAGTTGTTTTAACT
>JAGPCI010000064.1 GCA_018058165.1 Bacteroidia bacterium | reverse complement strand
TCATAATTTATTTTGGGTTTATACAGTGGCTGCTTCGCCAATTTTTAACATTGTTTTCAACCGTTCAATCACATAATCAACCTCAGCTTTGGTGTTTTTTGCACAAAACGAAAACCTTACCGCAGCCCTATCTCTGCTAGCTCCAATTGCTTTTAGTACATGCGAACCAACATCACTTCCACTGCTGCAAGCACTACCACCAGATGCACAAATGCCATCAATATCAAGCTTAAACAATAACATTTCGCCTATTGGGCTTGGAGGAAACGATACATTTAAAACGGTATAAGCTGAGTTACCTAGCGCATCTCCATTAAATTTTATATCTGGAATATGTTTAGTTAACTCATTAATAAAATAGGTTTTTAAGGCTTGAATATTTGCAGCATCTTCTGCTAAATTAGATAAGCTAATTTCTAATGCTTTAGCCATACCAACAATACCATACAAATTTTCGGTACCACCACGCATATTGCGCTCTTGCGAGCCACCTGTAATGAATGGATGTAACTTTACTGTATGATTAATGTAGATAAAACCTACACCTTTAGGGCCATGAAACTTATGTGCTGCACCTGCTATAAAATGTACGTTTAGTTTACTTAAATCAATTGGTTGATGGCCTACTGTTTGAACAGTATCGCAATGAAAAAGTGCATTGTGCTTTTTACACAAATTGCCAATTTCCTCTAAGTCAATCATATTGCCTAGTTCGTTATTGCTGTGCATTAAACTAACTAAAGCATTTGGGTTTTCTTGTAATAATTTTTCTAAATCGGCTACATCAATATGTCCGTTTGTGGTTAGTTTTACCAAATGCATTTGTGCTTTGCCTTGTTGATGTAATTCTTCGGCAGTATGCAAAACCGCATGATGTTCGATAGGAGAGGTGATGATATTTTTAACACCAAGATTCGCTACGGCATTTCTAATGGCCATGTTATCAGCTTCAGTTCCGCCAGAAGTAAAAAAGATTTCGCCAGGAGTACAACCCAAAAGTTTAGCTACTGTTCTGCGCGCATCTTCTACCATCGTTTTAGACTCACGGCCTAAGGCATGTATTGATGATGGATTTCCGTAGTTATTCATCATCATATCGGTAATAATTTTCACCACTTCATGATTAATAGGAGTGGTTGCCGCATTATCAAAGTACACTTTCATTCGTTATCTAAGTTTTATATATTGCTGTATTTAAAGTTGTTGAATTAACAATCAGCCCAAAACAACCCTACAAATATAGTATACCATTTTTACTTTATTGTAGTAACTGGTTACCTTTTAAATTACTATTGTTATTTTTGTGGCAATGACAAGAACTACTATTGTATTGATATTAAGCGTTACCATGTTTTTAGGGTGTATATCTAAAAGCCAATTAACTAGTGTGCAAGATGAGGTTAGCAGGTTAAAAAACGATAGCAATTTGCTTGAAAAAAGAATTAATACATTAAATAATGAAAATGCACGGTTACAAACATTGAGTGCTACCATTGAGCAAGCCTTAAACAACAGGTTAAAAGAAAAAGAAGACTCGCTTAACTATAAAGAAAAACTACTAAAAGATAGGGAGTTTAGCTTAAAGGACATGAAAGCCAGAAAAGAAGAGGAGCAAGAGGCTTTTTATAGTTTGTCGCGAAAAATATTTGGAGAGTTTGTTGATTATGATGCATCAACCCTCACTACCAAAACAAATTGCACCCAAGCTGTAGTAACGGTAAATGATAAAAAACTATTTAGCCAAAGCAGCAATAAACCAGAGTATTTAGCTACCGAAATAAACAATAAAGCCGCGAATTTACTAGAGAAACATCCTGATTTAATGCTTACAATAGTTTGTTATGTAGATAGCAACTCACACTTAAATAATAAGGAAGATTATTGGACAAGCGCTGCCAATAAAGGTAATATGTTAGCAAAAATGCTTATTGCCAACCGAAAAAATTTACTTTTCAGGGTTAAATCTGCAACTGGCTACCAAAATGCAGCTTATACTTTAAATAGGTATATTTATTTTATAGAGTATCAATTCACGTCAAATTTGACTCCTTGCATACCTGTAAAATAATTTAAAGTGCCTGAAAAACACTATGAAACGCAAAATTTTAAAATAAATGTTGCATAAGTGAATAGTAGCGTTAATCTTTGACATGTTAAACGGTTGAAAAAGCTAAATGAATGGTTGTTTCAAGATGGCTTTAACAATAAATGTCAAACTTTATAATATTACAATTATGCAAATGTTAAATTATGGTACTTATTATAACCTAAACTATTTGTCGCAAATAGCAGAAGGAGATGATAACTTTGTGAGCGAACTTACAGACACCTTTGTAAACCAAACTCCACCAATGATTGCCGAGTTAAAAATGGCAGTAGCAAAAAGCGATTGCGATGTGGCCGTTTATTTGGCTCACAAATTAAAATCGAGTTGCGAAATTTTAGGAATGTCGTATGCAGCAAGTATTTGTTTAAAAATTGAAACAATTGCAGCCTACCAAACTAACTTAGAGATTTTAATGGGAGATTTAGAGATTCTTGTTCACCAAGTTGCGGTTTCAACTCAAGAATTAAATTTAGTAGCAGCCTAGTATTATGAAGGTATTGGGTATTCTCCGTCTATATCGGTAAGCACTTCGGCAAAAGTAGAGGTTACTAAAATAGTATGCTCAAACTGTGCTGATAGCTTACCGTCAATAGTTCTGGCGGTCCATCCATCATTTTTATCAACCTTAGCCCGTGCCTTGCCTGCATTTATCATAGGCTCAATGGTAAAAATCATTCCTGGTTGCATTACAGCACCGGTGTTAGCATCTGCTATGTGGCTAACTTCGGGCTCTTCGTGAAATTTAACCCCAACACCGTGGCCACAAAATTCATAAACAGTACTGTATCCATTTTTTACAGCTAATTTGTTTATCACATAACCAATATCTCCAATTCGTTTTCCGGGCACACATTGCTCAATGCCTAATTTTAAACACTGCTTAGTTACATCAATTAACTTTTGAGCATGATCGGTAATTTCGCCAACAGCAAACATTGTACTTGTATCTCCAAAAAAGCCATTTAAAATAGGCGTAACATCAACATTTACAATATCACCATCACGCAACTCAAGCTTGCCTGGTATACCGTGACAAATAACATCATTTACAGAAATACAACTTGCCTTTGTGTAACCATTGTAACCTAAAGTTGCAGGAATTGCACCGTTGTCGCGCATAAACTGCTCAGCCAAATCATTAATATATCCAGTAGTTACACCTGCTTTTACATAAGGTGCAACTGCTTTAAGTGTTTGTCCTGCTAATTTGCTGGCTTTGCGTATGCCATCAATTTGTTCAGGAGTTTTAATTATTATTTTCGATTTGGTGTCTCTAAATGCCACAGTACTTATTTTTAAAGGTGCAAATTTACTTTTTTTAGCATAGCAAAAAAGATAAGCAGCTTTCTTTTCTGTTTCACGAGGATATATTGGTTAGCAGAACAAGTGATTTGATTGAATGGATACAAGTTATTTGTTAAATAAGTTTGGCTATAATATTGTTGAAAAACTTGAGCAAGGTAATTTCTATAAAAAAGTAACCAGTTGAATAATTGGAAAACTTAGCGTAACAAATCAAATACCCAGCCTACAGAATATAAGGCTACTCAATAGTTAAAATGAGTAGCATTTTTACGTATAGTCGTTTAAATTTTATTTATCAATTTGGTCGTTACGCTCAAGTCTGTTCATTGCCATTAATTGTTTCATGGTTTTATCCATTCCTTCGGTGCTGCCATCTAAAAATATAACATTACCCTTTCCGTTCTCGGCAAAGTTTTTAACCGATTCGGTCCACATACTAAATAATAAAAACGAAGCATCTAAATCGGCAACTTTCATTTCTCTTGCAGCATCACTCATACCACGAGCAACTTCTTGACGGAACAAAGCCACACCTTGACCACGCAATTGTGCTGCAATACGCTCAGCTTCGGCAGCAATTTTAATGGCATTTCCATCAGCTTCGGCTGCTTTAGTTTTGGTAATTAATAAAGCCTGACCTTCGTTTTCGGCAGCAGCTTTTAAATTGCTAGATGCCACTACTTGCGCCATACTTTTGGTAATGGCTTCATCAAAAGTAATATCGTTTAATTGTAAGTCTAATAAATGGAACCCCCAAGTTTCTACAACCACATCAATACCCTCTTTCACATATTCAACAATCTCCTTGCGTAATGATAAAATTTCGGCTTGTTTTTTTGTAGCCACAAATCCACGTATACCACCTTCTATAGTACGAATTAATGCAGTCATAAAATCACGTTCGTTAACAAACTTAAACGCTACATTTTTTAATGTTTCTTCTTTGTTATCAACCACACTATACAAAAGCATGGCCTTAAAATAAACATTGGCTTGATCTTGTGTAATGGCTTGAAAATCTAATTCGATAGAACGATTTTGTACTGAAATTTTCTTGAAGATTACTTCTAAAAAAGGAATTCTAAAATTTAATCCAGGATATAAAATTCTACGGTATTTGCCAAACATGGTTAATACCGAAACTGTACCTTGCTGAACAGTTACTAAACATAAAAACAAGGTAAATACAATAATTAAAATAACAATAACTAACGACATAATTTATAAGGTTTTTAATGGGGTTAAATGTACTACAAGTTTAGGTTTGATTTTTTTAATTGATACAATAAATACTATCGTCCTTTTTTGCGGGTGCCACCAAACTTGGGTTTAAAACCACCTTTTTTGGGAGTTGGTTTTTTGCCACTTTTGTTTTTCCTGTTGTCTACGTTATTGTTTGCAGCAGGTTTGTTTTTTGCAGGTTGTTTATTTTTGCTTGTGTTTACTTTTGGCGCATCACTTTTACTTTTTGGGTCTTGTTTTTTAGTGTCTTTTTTCTCCGAGTTTTCAACCATTCCATAAATTATCTCAAGTTCTTTTTCGGATAAATCGCGCCAATCGCCAACTGGTAATTTGTTTAAATTAATGTTCATAATGCGGACACGTTCTAGCTTTTTTACATCATAGCCAAAGTGTTCGCACATTCTACGTATTTGCCTGTTTAAACCTTGTATTAAAGTTACTCTAAATACTGTTGGGCCCTCTTGTACAACTTTACATTTTTTGGTATTTACACCTAAAATAGGCACGCCACCAGCCATACCTGTTATTACCTCTTCGGTTAATGGCTTATTTACTGTTACTAGGTATTCTTTTTCGTGCTGATTGCCTACACGCAAAATTTTGTTTACTACATCACCATCATTGGTTAAAAAAATTAACCCTTGCGAATCTTTATCTAACCTACCAATAGGAAATATTCTTTCAGGATGGTTTACAAACCTTACAATATTATCGGCTACACCATTCTCTGTTGTACTCGTAATTCCAACAGGTTTATTAAGTGCAATAAAAACCAGTTTGTTTTCTCTTTTGGTTTCTAATTTATTTCCATTTACAGCCACCCTATCACCAGGATAAACTTGGTCGCCAACTTTTGCTTTATTATTATTTATGGTTACGTTGCCATTTTCAATAAACTTATCGGCTTCACGCCTGCTGCATAATCCGCTTTCGCTAATAAATTTGTTTAGCCTTGTGCCTTGTTTTTGCATGGGTTAGTTGTATTGAATTGCTACTTGTTGGTATGGAATAAACTCGGCTTTGGTTTCGCCATTGTATTGTATAATTACCGGGTATTTTGTGTTAACTATTTTGCCATTGGTTAAGTAGGCTTGCACATCAAAACTAAATTCAAAAATCATAAACCTAAATTTATGGTGGTTTAGCGAAAGTGCATTTATCATGGCAGTTTTTTCTTCACGACTCACTTCTTCCATGTACATGGTTTTAGGTTTTAACTTGTGGTGCATGTAATAATCTAAAGCTACCAATTGTAACATCACTTCATCACCATTGTATTGTTGGTTTATTACTTCAATCAATACATCATAAGCATTGTATAACGTGTGTTTGTGAAAATCGTAATGGTTTTTAAAATAAGTGCCTACGTTTAATAAAAAATCAAAAATGCCATATTTATTGGCAGCATATTTTAAGGGATTTGTTGCGCGTTTTTTATTCCAATAAATTTCTAAAGCTTCTTCAAGCCAAGTAATTTTTTCAAGCTCTTCTTTACTTAAATATTTACTTTCAATAATTTGATAAGGAGGCATTGGATCAAATACATACGCATGTTGTTCATGCTTTATGCGCATTGGTGTGCCTTTTAAAAACTTTAAAAAACCTAGTTGTAACTCAGGTGGATAAAGTTTAAAAACCTCTTCTATACTAAATTTAATATCAGCCCATTCATCAAGCGGAAGGCCAACAATTAAATCCAAATGCATTTCTATTTTTTCTTCAAGCTGCTTAATTACTGCACTGGTTTTATCAAAATTTTGCTTTCTACTAACCTGTAAATTTGCTTGTTGGTTTACTGTTTGTATACCAATTTCAAACCTGAAAACACCTGCAGGAACTTTCTCTTGAATATATTTTACAATATCAGGATGCACAATATCAGCAGTTATTTCAAACTGAAAAACTTGTCCTGGTTTATTTCTTTCTAAAATAAACTCAAACATGTTTATGGTAAAATCTTTTTTGATATTAAATGTTCGGTCTAAAAACTTTACCGTGCGGCCATGTTCCATAATATAGGCCAAGTTCTTTTTAATGTCTTCAATAGGTAAGGTGCGAACTTTGTTATCTAAACTGGCCAAACAAAACTCACATTTATACGGGCAACCACGCGAAGTTTCTACATAACAAACCTTGTTGTACAAATCTGCTGGCACATCAAATTGATAAGGATTAACACCCGTGTAGTTTATTAAATCAAACTCGACTTGTTGGGGTAAAAACTTTACCTCACCATCAACTTTATGCACCAAGTTTGGCACATCATTTAGGTTGGGATAATTGTTTAAAAACTCAGCAAATGGAATTTCTCCTTCACCTACAATTATATAATCTACTTCGTTAAGTTTAATTAAATCGTTGTAATCGTAACTTACTTCTGGTCCGCCTAAAAGTATTTTTATATTTGGGTTTATTTCTTTTAATAATCCCGCTACAACAAGGGTAGGGGTGATGTTCCAAATGTAACAACTAAAGGCCACCACATCATAATCTTTGCATCGGTTTGCAATGTCCTCGGGCTTTTCTTTAATGGTAAACTCATGCCAATCTAAACCCTCGTGTTGTTTATGGTTTAAGCTATACATTAACCTAATGGCTAGGTTAAGATGAATGTATTTTGAGTTAAGTGTAGTTAAAAGCGTTTTCATTGAGGTTGCGAAGATAGTAGAATAGGATTAAACTTAGTTGGATTGAATTATTTCCACCGTTTGTCCATCCAAGCTTTTTGTTGGGTTGGGTTTAAAAATGTCCAAGCAATAAACCTACTTATTTTTTGTCCTTGAGCCATTTCAATTACTTTAATTTCGGTGGCTTTAAGTTGGTTTAATATTTTAGTAATTACAGGCAATGTGGTTTGTTTTGATACCAGAGAAGTAAACCAAAAACATTGTTGGCCATAAGCTGCACTTTCATTAGCAAGTTTTGATATAAAACCTTCTTCGCCACCTTCGCACCAAAGCTCTAAATTATTACCACCAAAATTAAGAATAGGCTTATTAATGCGTTTGCCTTTAAGGTTACTTACTTTGCGTGTGCTTGCTTGTTTGGCTTCTTCGGCACTTGCATGAAAAGGCGGATTACAAATGGTAAAATCAAACATTACATCTTTACCAATTACACCTTTTAATAAGTTATTGTAGTTTGTCTGTTTTAATAAGGTAATGGAGGTTTGTAAACTTTTGTTATTATCCATTATTTTTTGCACATTGTTTAGTGCTTTATCATCAATATCGGTGGCTAAAAAATCCCATCCAAACAACTGATGACCCAATATAGGATAAATACAATTTGCACCAACACCTACATCAACCCCAACTACTTTTTTACCACGCGGAATAACCCCTTCGTTATACTTAGCAATTAAATCTGCTAGGTAATGCACATAATCAACCCTACCTGGAATTGGTGGACACAAATATCCTGCAGGAATGTCCCAATCGCTAATGTTGTAATACTGTTTTAGCAAGGCTTTGTTTAATAATTTAACAGCTTTGGGGTTGCTAAAATCTATTGATTCATCGCCATATTTATTAATGGTAACAACCGTTTTTAACTCTGGGCAAGCAGCAATTAACAAGGCAAAATCGTACCTATTGTTGTGTGCATTTCGTGGATGTAATTCGTTTTTTAAGGGCATTTTAATTTGAGATAGTCGTAATTACTAGAGAAAACTTGTCTAGACATTAAAGTTTGAATTTGTGACAAACATAGTGATTACAAATTCATTATTTATTGTTAAATTTGATTTGTATAAGTATAATCATGAACCCACAATACAATCAACAGAATCTAAAAATTACTCAAGTATTAAAACTACTTCGGAAACATAAAAAAATTAAAGCTTTAGAAGTGGCAATAGCTTTAAATTGTAGCGAAAGTTATTATTGTCGTATTGAAAATGGAGGCGTGGAAATTGCTTTTTGGCAGGTAATTAGCATTTGTGATGTTTTACAATGTAGTGTTTTGCAGGTATGTATATTGGCAGATATAGACATTCTTAAAAACGGTACCATTAAAACGTGGGACGAATTTCTGGACTCAATAAATAATTGCAATGAAGATGAGCGAAAACAATTATTAGAACTTACTGCTTTAGTTTTTGAAAAGCCTTGAATAATTTAACAAATAAAGTAATTTGATTATTGTTTGCTAGCAACTTTTATTTCTTATCAATACCTAAGCCAATCCCTATAACAAACTCGCCATAGCTAGCATTACTCCCTTTTTGAATCGTAGTTAAACTTGTTCGATAACTTGATATAATATGTAGTAATAAATTCCCACTTAATGGCTTGGTATATTCTAATCCAAGTTGTCCACCAAGTATATTACGTACAAATTGTTTAGTAACGTTATGGTTTATGTTTACTGTTTGCGGGTTATGCCAACCTGCAAACAGTAAGCCATACTGCACGCCTCCTAGTATACCAAGTTTATGTTTAGCACTTTTTGAAAAATTATACTTAAAAAGTAATGGAACTTGAGCATAATTCAATACTTGCATTTTATTATAACTTAAAACTACTTCATTAATTTGATTGTAATAATTTATTGTGCCATTACCTCGAATTTGGGTGTAACCAATGCCGGTTTTTATAAAACAATGATTAAGTGGCAACGCTTTTTCATTAAACAAGTTAGCATCCAAGCCCATACCCATTTTGGTAAATGGAGCAGAATTATTAAATATACTTGTAGTAATTCCTATTGTGAAACCCATTTGTTGACAATGCAAATTGGTTGTTATTATAAGCAAAAAGCTCATTGCTGCTATTTTATTTGTCATTAGTGTTGTATTACAATTTTCTGAGATTGCATAACCTCGTTAATTGTTACTTTTAAAATGTAAATTCCATTTTGCAAGAAACTAACATCTATAACAGCCTTATTAATTTGGTTTACATTTATAGAAACAACAACCTTACCCAACATATCGAATAACTCAATATTTCCACTGTAGTCTGATGGCAAGTTCAAATTAAGTATCGTGTTGGCAGGGTTAGGATACACAGCTATTTTAGGAGGTTTAATCGTTTTAACACTTGGTTTCGATTCTTCTTTTTTAGTTAAAGTAGCCGTATTTGCATTATACTTTTTATTTGAACCGGAGCAATAATTCTGAAGTTCACTGTTTGTTACCTCTGTAAATACAGGTGTACTAAAGAAGTTTGCGTATGCAATCAATTCGGTTTCGGGAGATATTTCAGCTTCTGGTTTAATTTCTATTTTCTCTTGCGCATTAATTAGTAGATTAAACCCCGGATCAGTAGTTAGTGTACCAGAAACAATTAAATTCTCCACATTAACGACAAGCGTTGAGCCATTTACTTGCGATACTAGTGAATGACCTGCAGAAATATGTTCATTAGTTAATTCAATAACTCCAAGGTTGTATTTTTTTATGGCACTCACATCATCCACTTGGGTTAATTCAGCAACTTGGGTCTCTGGTTCATTTCTATCGTATATTTTGTATGTAAAGACTTGAGTGGTATTAATATCATCATTAGTAATAAAATACATATCTGTCATTAATTTCATTTTGATGCTTTTTAGCTTAAATTTAGTTTGTTTTTCCCATTCTCTATCGCTTAAAAACTCGCAACTATTGGGCTCAATAGGTGTACCAAGAGCCGTGTTAATTATGCTATCAATAAATCCTAAACCAAAAACCTTTTGGTTAACTTCTGCTATGTTTACCCATTCACTCTCATACGTTCTGCTTATGTAGTTATTGTTATTTAGCAATACATTATCATGCATCAACTCTAAATTTCCTTCAACGATTCGCTGCCCTTGACTTTCAACATAAGTTGGTCTAGCCCAGTTTTTGTAATAATTAATATAAGTATTATCACCATCATACTCAACAATAAATGAAACGAATGTTTTTGTTTTTTCTTTATCAACACCAGATGCATCGTTATATTTATATTTCAGCGGTTCTTTAATCCTGAGGTATAGCTTATTTTCTAACCTGTAGACTTTACTTTTAGGTGCCTTAAAAGCAGTGTCATACTTCAATTGGCCGAAACTACCGTATATCTTTTTTACACACATTGCTGTTTTAATTACTTCTTCAGCCAATAACATACTTTCATCATAATATTCAATTTCTGGCTTTTGCAATAGGGCAAATAGGCCAACAGGCTTGTTATAAATTGGATAAGAATGTGGTTGTAATGCTTGAATACCTGGTTTAAAAGAACCAGGAGTATGCAATCCAGAAATTTGAACTAAATTAGATTGAGTTATAGTACCTGAAATACGCATTTCGCTTAAGGTGGCAGTTGGCATTGTAGGGGCTGTTGGCTTACTAGTAACAAATCCTTGTGTATAATGATCAAAACCTTTACCCATTATACTTTTAGAAGCCTCCTTGGCTGCCTTTGCCCAACCCGCTGCAGTAGTAGTATCCGGAAATTCCTTACCATTTAGAGTAACAGCGCTATTAACAATGAGTTCCTTTAGTGCTTTTGATGGGAATATTAAACC
>JAGPCI010000301.1 GCA_018058165.1 Bacteroidia bacterium | reverse complement strand
TAACATAATTACTAGGGTTACTTGAACTTACACCTACATTAATGTCTTTTACAAGTTTTGTTAAAGTATCTGAACCATCGGTACGCCAAAGTTCGGCTCCTTGACTTGCATTGCCTGTTGCCGTAAAGTACAAAAATCCGTTATGCTCAAAAAAATTGGTTGGCGAGCTGCTTTGGTATGCGGTATTAATATCTTTTGTAAATTGTGGCGTTTGCGAATACCCTACAATTGTTGTTAGTAATGCAGCAAAAATAAGTATAATTTTTTTGTAAGAATGATTGTTTTTTTGAGCGAATAACTTGGATACTTTACTTGTATAATTCATACTAAATTGTGTTAGTTCTATATGTGTATATTAACCAATTGTGTTGGTAACAATTTAGTTAATAATGATTGATAAGTTTTTACGAAAGGTAAACAACAATTATTAAAACCACCCATTTAAAATAATTGCAAGAAACTTAATCGCACACTTACAAGCACTTACCAACAATCTAATTAAATACCGTTATTTCTTTTTGGGCAAAACGAATGGTTTTAAAACTGCTGTCGTCTAATACCCTAATAAATTAAAAACTAATAACACATAACATGAAAAAAATCGGATTATTATTACTTCTCTTTACTGTTCAACTATCATATGCACAAACATTATATGATTTAAATACAGTACAAACAATAAGAATTACTTTTGCACAAACCAATTGGGATGCTTTATTAGATGCCGAAAAGGCTGGTGCCGATGGTTATATAATGGCGCAAAGTGTTGAAGTTAATGGTGTAACTTATGATAGTGTTGGCGTTAAATACAAAGGCAACAGTTCATACAACGCTAATCAATCTAAAAATCCTTTCCATATAGAATTGGATACATACAAGGATCAAAATTACCAAGGCTATACAGACATTAAGTTGAGTAATGTAATGTACGATCCATCATTTGTAAGAGAAGCTTTAGCTTATAAAATATTAAGAAACTATATGCATGCGCCATTGGCCAACTTCTCTAAAGTATATGTAAATGGTGTGCTTAATGGTTTATACACAAATGTAGAATCTATTTCAAATAAGTTTGTGGATAGCAGATTTGGCTCTAAAACAAATTCATTTTTCGACTGCAGCCCGCCAGACGGAGCTGGCCCACAATCTACAAACCTACCTAACTTGGCTTATTTAGGCACTGATAGCACAAGCTATTTTAGTGCTTACGAAATGAAATCTGATTTTGGTTGGAATGACTTAATAAACCTTACTAATACACTAGCAAATAACACTACAAATATCGAAAACGTATTAGATGTTGATAGGGCTTTATGGATGTTGGCATTCGACAATGTATTTGTAAACATTGATAGTTACATTGGTCAGTTTAAACAAAACTACTATCTTTATAAAGATAACAATGGCAGGTTTAACCCAATTGTTTGGGACCTTAATATGAGTTTTGGAGTTTTTGCAATGACAGGCTCTGGAGCACAATTAACTTCTACCACCAAAAAAACTCTATCACATACACTACATTCAACAGAATCGAGCTGGCCATTAGTTCAAAAACTTTTAGCTATACCTTCTTACAAGAAAAAATATTTAGCTCATTACAAAACAATTTTAACTGAAGTAGTATCAAGCGGCACTTACCTTACAGATGCTCAAGCTTTGCAAACATTAATTAGTGCAGATGTAACTGCTGATACCAAGAAATTTAGCTACCAATCAAACATTGCAAATAACCTAACAAATGATGTTACTGCGGGTAATAATTCTGCTCCTGGTTTAAGCAGTTTAATGTCTGGTAGAAATACTTATTTAACAGCATTAGCCGATTTTACTGCGGCACAACCTAATATTAGTTTAATTACTCCATCTTCTACAAGCCCTGCAGTAGGTACTACAATTACCATTACAGCCAATGTACAAAATACAACCACTACATCTGTATTTTTAAACTACAGAACCAAAACTTCTGATAGGTTTACTAAAGTACTAATGTATGATGATGGCGCCCACAACGATGGTGCTGCAAACGACAATGTTTACGGTACTTTAATGCCAGTTGCTAATGCGGTTACCCAATATTATATTTATGCAGAAAACAGTACTATTGGTGCATTTTCTCCTGCAAGAGCCGAGCACGAATTTTATACCATTAATGCAACTTATACTACCCTTGCTCCTGGCGATATCGTAATTAATGAAATTATGGCGCAAAACACTAAAACAGCAGTTGATGATAATGGACAATACGAAGATTGGTTTGAGTTATATAACAATACTGCCAATACCGTTAGTCTTGATAATTTATATGCATCTGATAATATGGCTAGCCCTCAAAAATGGCAATTTCCTGCGGGCATTACTATTGCACCACATAGCTATTTAGTTGTTTGGGCCGATTAAGATTTAACACAAACAGGAGTACATGCCAACTTTAAATTTTCTGTTTCGGGCGAAAGTTGTGTGCTATCTTATGCCAATGGAGTAATTGTAGATTCAATAAGTTTTGGACAACAAACTACTGATATGGGTTATGCAAGAATACCTAACGGTACTGGTAACTTTGTAATACAAGCACCTACTATTAATGCAAACAACGAAGGAACTGCTTTCCAAAAAATTACTGCCGGACAATTGGTAATTAACGAAGTTATGGCTTCTAATTTAACAACTAGCACCGATGCAAATGGTGAATATGCTGATTGGTTAGAACTATACAACAACACCTCTAGTACTCTTGTTTTAGATAGTTTATATGCTTCAAACGATATTGCAAATCCTTTAAAATGGAGATTCCCTAATGGTACTACAATTGCTCCTTACAGCTATTTAATAGTTTGGGCCGACCAAGATTTAACAGAAAGTGGTATACATGCCGACTTTGAATTTGCTGCTACTGGCGATGCATGTATTTTATCTTACCAAGATGGATCGATTGTAGATTCGGTTAGATTTGGAGCACAAAATACAGATATGGGATTTGCTAGGGTGCCAAACGGAACTGGTAGTTTTGTAATTCAAGTACCTACTTTTAATGGCAACAATGAGTTTATTAATTATACAAAAATTCCTTCAGGCCATTTAGTAATAAACGAACTAATGGCATCTAACTCAACAACTGCAACCGACCCAAGTGGCGAATACGCAGATTGGTTTGAACTTTACAACAACTCTTCTGATACATTAAGTTTAAATTACTTATTTGCTT
>JAGPCI010000302.1 GCA_018058165.1 Bacteroidia bacterium | reverse complement strand
AGCTCAAAAAGATTGCAGCAAAAAGCCCGACCAGCCTTAAAGCTGGTAACGCCCTGTAAAAAAACTAAACATTTAACAGGGTTTCAATGTCAAATTTTTTCATTTTTAAAAAGGCTGCTGTAACTTTAGGCGCCTTATCGGGGTTGCTCATTAATTGTCCTAAAATGCTTGGTACAATTTGCCACGATACACCAAATTTATCTTTAAGCCATCCGCATTGCTCTGCTTCTGGTACTGCAGATAAGGCGTTCCAATAATGATCAATTTCGGCTTGGGTATCGCAATTTACAACCAACGAAATACCTTCGTTAAAGTTAAAATTGTGGTCGCCTGGGCCATCCATTGCTATAAAAGGTGTGTTGTGCAACATAAACTCTGCAAACAATGTTTTTCCTTCAAAGTTGGTTAAAGCATCGTAAAATTGGTGTTGGGTAATTTGTGCTGATGCAAAAATGCTGGTATAAAAATTTATAGCTTCGTTGGCTTGTCCAAATTGTTTTTTTGTAAATAAAAATGCTGGAATAATTTGAGGTGATACTGCTGTATTTGGGTTTAAAGTTATTTGCCAGGTAACATCATACTTGTCAACTAACCAGCCGTAACGTTCGCTCCAAGGATATTGGTTTAAAGGCATCATTACCTTGCCACCATCAATTAATTTTTGCCAAAGGTTATCTACTTCGGTAATGGTTTTACAATTTACATAAAGCGAAATTGCTGGGTTTATGGTGAATGTTGGCCCACCGTTTAAGGCCATTATTTTAAAATTGTTTAACTTAAATTGGGTAACAATTGGGTTGGTTGAAGTGATTGTTGAATTGGTAAAAATTGAACAATAAAAATGTGCCGCTTGATTTGCGTTATTATTAAACCACAAGCATGGGTATATTGGATTAAACAAAATAGTTATTTGTATTAATTGGTTTCTACTATTTTTTTAAGGTTTGCAAGGTTTTTAATTTGAGCATCGGTAATTATTTTTTTGCCAAACAAGTACGATGGTAAGTTAAGCGGGTATGGACTTTCGCTATAAAACTCGCTTGTAATTTCGGTGGTGTTTTCGGTTAATGGTTGTATAATGTTGGCAGCTTTTACCTTGCTTTCAAATGGGCGTTTAAACCGTATTTCTAAGTCTATTCGGGTATCGGTAAGGCCAATTATTTCTTGTTCGCCTTCGCCAACATCATCTACTTGGCTATTCCATTTATGGATGGCACCTAAAGTACCATCTTGCCCAACAATGGTTAACTCCAAATCTGGGTCGGCTAATAACCATACGCTATAATATTTTTGGTTGTTTAGTATTTTTACATAATCAAAAACTTGTGCCTGTGGTTTATTAATGGTTTGTTTTACACTTACCGTATATTTTTTAGGTATAAAAATAGCCACAATTAATGGTATGGTTAAAAGTATGGCCAATATGGTTAGTACTCGTTTAAAAATTCTCATAATAGGTTTATATTTTATTGTTAATTATTTTCTGCGTGTTGCTTAAAATTATTTAAAATGGCTTGCCATCCAGCTTGTTGTAATTCTATTGGATTCTCGTTCTCAGGGTCAAATGTTTCTATTACTTCAGTTGTGTTTTCATCAATTTGGTTGAAAATTATTTTTACTTTTCTGCCATCACCAAGGCTGTATGCAATACTTTTGTGGGTTTCTACCTCATCATAAATTCCTTCAAAATCAAAACCCATAGTGCCATCAACGGCTTCCATACGCGATTTAAATTTACCGCCAACTTTTAAATCATTTTCGGCAAATGGTGCATGCCAATCTGGTGATGCAAAATTCCATTTGGTAATGTGTATGGGGTTGGTCCAATATTGCCAAACATGGTTAATGCCTTTATTAATTGTAACCTGTACTGTTATGGCTGCTGTGTTTAAATTTGTCATTTGTGTTTAATTTTAATGTATAACTATAGGTAAATAAATTACTTTATTTTTACTTTTTTGTAAATGGTTTATTGAATACTTGTTTAAGTTTGCTTTCACAAAAATAACCCACTTTATTACAAAATCACCTTGCTTGCCACGTCAATTTTAGGGTGGTTTGCGACAATAATTATTTAATCTTTTATGAAACACATATCTATTTTGGTGCCTCAAAACTCGGTTTTACAAGCCATTGCCGACCCGCAATATTGTTTTAATGTAGTTAACGAGTTTATGGTATCAGCAGGCAATGAGCCCGTTTTTAAAGTAGAGTTGGTTGGTGCAAAACATCAAATAAAATTAAATAATGGCAGTTTTGCGGTGTTTACAGATAGGTTAATTAATGATGTAGATGAAACGGATTTAATTATTATACCGGCCTTGTTTGGTGATATGAATGCAGCGGTTGATGCCAATAAGGATTTAACAGAGTGGATATTAAAAATGCATAAAAATGGGGCAGAGGTAGCCTCGCTTTGTGTGGGTGCTTTTTTATTAGCCGAAACGGGTTTGTTAAATCATAAAAAATGTTCAACCCATTGGGGATTTTATAATCAGTTTAAAAACATGTACCCTTTGGTTGATGTGCAAGATGGTTGTATAGTTACCGAAGAACATAAAATTTACACCAGTGGTGGAGCAAACTCGTATTGGAATTTATTGTTACACTTGGTTGAAAAATATACCAACAGGGCAACAGCAGTTTTAATTTCTAAATATTTTGCCATAGATATTAGTAGAAACAGCCAATCGGTTTTTACTATTTTTAACGGACAAAAAAATCATGATGACAATGAAATTAATAAGGCCCAAGCTTACATTGAGCAGCACTTTGAAGCAAAATTTACGGTTGATGATTTGGCTGGTAAATTAGCATTAGGCCGAAGGAGTTTTGAACGAAGATTTAAACAAGCTACCAATAATATGGTAATGGAATATATACAGCGTGTAAAAATTGAAGCCGCAAAACGTATACTCGAAAACAGCCAAAAAAACATAACCGATGTAATGTATGAAGTTGGTTATACTGATGTAAAATCGTTTAGAAGTACCTTTAAAAAAATTACTGGACTATCGCCATTAGATTATAAAAATAAGTATTGTAATGTAGGTGTTGGTGTGGGTTGAGTTTATGAACGGTTTGCAGATTTGCGATGGGCGGGATTTTTACCACTGAACTTTATGCGGAGCACAAAACTTTCGGCTACCACTAAACTGTCTGCGGAGCACGAAACCCCGCCTATTGCAAATGTGCTGTTATA
>JAGPCI010000300.1 GCA_018058165.1 Bacteroidia bacterium | reverse complement strand
TTAACCCGCAGGTTCGGCAACAATAATTATTACATCAACCAGTATTATATTATTCAATTGTTTGTTTTTGAGTTGATGCAAGTAAACACATTCTAATACTTGAAACCATTATTTAACAAGCGTTTTTTATACAATACGAAATAAAATTTACTGCAAATAAATCCAACTCGAAACATTTGCCGTAAATGAATGTAACACACAACTAAAATATTATAACATGAAAAAATCTACAAAACTAATGGCAGGATTGTTTACCGCATTTGCAACAATATTTACTGCGCAAGCTGATCACTTAGCCGACAGGTTAACCTTCTCTGCAAGGTTACAACCTGCACCTGGCGTAACTACAATGGCAAATGGTGTAGCCGCATTTATGCTCAATTCAACGCAAGACACCATGTATTTTACAACAAGTTTTGCCAAACTATCAAGCACACTTAGCGGATATCATATCCATAACCAACGCACAGGTGGTAATGTGATGATTGATTTTGATGGAAAAGTAAGTGGTAATACCGTAAGAAGTTTTATTACAGGAAATCAATTAACAGATATGTTAAGCGATTTTATAGCTGGAAATTTATATGTGGCTGTTCACTCGCAAAACAACCCTGCTGTTGAAATTTTAGGCTTTGTAAAACTTGAATCTGATTGGGGTTTTGAAGCAAAACTAGATGGTATGCAAGCTTCAACCAACTCTATGGCTACTGGTTTGGCTGCAGTAAATTTTGGTTTGATGGGCGATACCGCATCGGTAAGAGTTGTTTCAAATTTAGACAATAACATTGTGTCGGCTCATTTACATTTTGGTAAAGAAGGACAAAATGGTGGTGTAGCATTAGATGTTGCTGGATTAATTACTGCCGATGGTAAAGGTATACTAGGTGGTGTTAGTATATCACCAATGGACTGGACCAACCTAATGGCTGCTTTAATGAATGATAGTATTTATTTAAACCTGCACACGGCTGCTTTTCCAAATGGAGAAATTCGTGGTCAGGTGCGTACCACTAAAACCTTACGTTTTGATTCGTGGTTAAGCCCCGGTGCTATAACTGCTGGAGGAGGAACAATAAGCAATCCATCAATGGCTTATGGTGTATCTACCTTGTGGTTAAATAATACAATGGATACGCTTCGTTACCAAGTTTTTTATAACCAACTTACAAGCACACCTAATGCCGCACATTTTCATATAGGCGAACCAACACAAAGCGGTGGCGTAGTAAAAGAAATTACAGTGGGGACAAATACCATCACAGGCATGTGGACCAAGTATGATGCCATGCAGCCGCTTACTTCAGCCATGCTTACACAATTATTATACGGTAATTTATATTTTGTAATTCATACCGACAGCAACCCAAATGGAGAAATTCGTGGACAAGTATTTAGATTAGCACGCGAAGGTTTTATTGCCGAACTTGATGGAAAACAAAATAACAACAACAGTATGGGCATGGGCAGTGGAGTGTTAACTTACGATAGAGACCGCATGAATTTGCATTACATGATTGCTTTTGATAATTTATCGTCAGATGTTACAGCAGCTCATTTACACAAAGGTGTTAAAGGCGAAAACGGTGGTGTTGTTTACGATTTAAATATGCCTACTAACAATGGTTTTTATGGATATTGGAAAAATGGTTTTAACAATGCTCAATCGTTACCATTACGCAGAGGTGATAGTATATATGTAAACATCCATACAGCAAACTTTCCCAATGGCGAAATTCGTGGACAGTTTTGGAGAAATTACCGCATATCATCACCAACCATTACTACAGGTGTAGCAGATATTGTAATCAATCAAAGCAACATCAACTTGTATCCAAACCCAGCCAATAACGAACTGAATGTAACATTTGAAGCCGCCCAAAAGGCCAATGGTGCTGTAAAATTATACAACATTAGTGGTAAACTAATTGAATTAAAAAGCGGGAATATTTGTTCTGGTTTAAACACCATAACACTTGATACAGAATCGTTGAAGCCGGGTATTTATATTGCAGAACTAACGGTTAATGGAGAAGTTGTTACCCGCAAAAAAGTAGCCAAAAACTAATCATTAAACTTTTCATAATATACAATGCGAGATTCCTTAATTTGAGGAGTCTCGCTTGTTAAATAACTGCACAATTAAACCCATTATTGTATGGCAGGTACTAGCTAAATTACTAAGGTTAATAAAATATACACAGGTGCTGTTATTTACATTATTTGTAAACCTTCTTTTTGCTCAGTTTTACCTTTTTACACTCACCTTTGGTACGTGTTCTGTATAAATAAACGAAACAACCTTACTAAATTAAAACTTGGTGGGGTTGTTTTATGAAAGAAAGTTTTACGCAACCTTATAAGTTTGGTTACCTTTAAAATCTCTGATGTAAGCATCAAGTAAGTTAAAGAGTTCTGCTTGTTTGGCGGTTCATTATTAGGTTTAAATAAGCAACTATACGGCCTACTCGAGTAAGCCTTGGGTGGGTTGAATTAATGGTGCTTGTATCGAGATGAGGAATTGGGTGGGCTTAAATGAATTTTGCGTTACAAAGTTTTGTAACCTACAAACAAATTGATACATTGTGCAGGTGAAATTGTATTACCACAACACAGCAATTTAAGTTTGGTTTGCAATGAATCGCCAAATGAAATTTTGCCATTAGATGAAACAACTAGCATATTTGTTTGAATATATTTGGAGGTGTAAAGGCACACGGGCGGCAGGTCATTAGTGTTCGAAACATTATACATCTAGTTTTTTTGTTGAGAAGATAGGCTTTAAATCAAATATTTTCGTAATGAACTTTGTTTAATGGAATTAAAGGCTCTTCTACAATTTTTACCTGAGAAAGATCTTGAGTTTTTAGCTGCGGAGACAAATGTTGATTTTCAGGTTAAAAAACTTTCTGGTATTACTATTTTCAAACTTATACTTTTTTCTATGCTTCACAGCAACCGTGTAAGTTTGAGGGTAATGGAAGAGTTTGTTCATCATGCAAGTTTTAGATCATTTTCTGGATTTAAAGAGAGTACTCGATACAATTCTATTCGAGATAGAATAGTTACAATGAATCCCGATTTTTTTGAGCAGATTTTCCTACGCTTATTCGATGTATTTAGCAAAGAACTTTCTGAGCAAAAATCAATTGTTAAAGTGGACACCACCTCTATTGCTATTTCAGCAAAATTGGTTAAATGGAGTTTGC
>JAGPCI010000299.1 GCA_018058165.1 Bacteroidia bacterium | reverse complement strand
AGTGATTACATTACATTTGATGGTTCAAATACAATAGGTGGAACTACCAGGGATTTATCTATTGTAAATACTTATACTGGTGGTACATTTAATATTGTTGTAGCCCTATTCCATAATGGTACAAAAGGTGCAACAAACAATACAGTAAAAAATTGTATCATAAAAGGTTCTCCAACACCAACAAACAGCTATGGATTGTTTTTAAATGCTGGTGGAGGTGGTTTTAATAATACTTCTTTCATAAATAATAAAATTCAAAACTCTAAAACTGCAATTCAATTCTCAGGTATTTTGGGCAACACATCTAATAATGGTTTGATCTCTGGTAACATTATTGGTGATGTTACTGAGCCATTGAAAGTTGGTGGCGTTCTTAGTGCTAATACCGATAATCTAGTTATTACAAATAATGAAATTTTTGGTGAAGCTGCTGGTAATTCAAGTACAAGTCAGTATGGAATTTTGTTAAGTACTGGTACAACAAATGCTAAAGTTCGTAAAAATTTAATACATGATTTTTATTATACAGGTACAGGTGGTTTTGGATGTTTCGGAATTCGTTTTGGATCTGATGCAACCACGGTTACAGAAATATCAAATAATTTTATTTCAAATATTAAATCTGATGGTGATGCAACAGGTTTAACTTACACACCATCCGGTATTTATATTGCTACAGGTGGAAACATAAATATGTTCTTTAATTCTGTTTATATGACTGGCAATACACTCGGTAGAGGTACATTATATAATGGAAGAAGTAGTTGTGTTTCTGTTGCCACAGGAGTCACCCAACTGGATATTAGAAATAATGCATTCCAAAATTCTATGGGTTCATATCCAGGTTCAACAATGGCAAATTTAACTTATGGTGTATATTCTGAAAGTGCTAATACAGCATATACAGATATAAACTATAACGATTATTTTGTAAATGGTGTAAGCCCATATGTTGGATATTTAGGTGCAGATCAAGTTGATTTAGCTGCCTGGAAAATTGCAACTGCAAAAGATTTAAATTCTGTTAGTGGTTCTACAGCATTTAGTTCTGAAAATGATTTGCATGTTCCAAATGGTTCACTAACAGTTCTGGAATCAGCAGGAACTCCAATTGCTGGAATTACTACTGATATTGATGGACAAACAAGAAATGTAACAAAACCAGATATTGGTGCTGATGAATTTAACGGTATAAATTCAACTACAGCTTTATCAGGTAACTATTATGTTGGTGTTGCTGGTTCAGGTCCTGGTGGATCAGATCCACAATTTGCTACATTAAAAGAAGCTTGTGATACTTTAAATACTTTTAATGTTTCTGGTAATACAACATTTTACATTACAAGTAATTTAGTTGAGCCTACAAACTCAAGTATTGGTATAGATCCAGGGGCATTTACGGTAACATTTAAACCATATACAGGTACTGTTGATACAATTACATTTACCCAGGTTGCAGATAACGTTGGTGTTTCAGGTGGCTTAGTATTAGGTACACCAACTCTTACAATTACTTCTGCAACAAATTATGGATTAGTAAATACAGAAAATATTATTATCGATGGTTCTAATACAGTTGATGGTACAACCAGAGACTTAGTTTTTGTAACTGCTACAGGAATAAATGGAAATACAAATCCAATTAGAATAATTGGAGATGTAAATAATTGTACAATTAAAAATGTTACAGTTCAAACAAACCAATCTGTTAGTTATGGAATATCTATAACAAATAGATTTTTTACACCTTCTAGTTGGACACCAGATAGTATAATCATTGAAAACTGTTCAGTGACGAACACATTTGGTAATGCTGCTCAAGGTATAGCTATTTCTAATAGCGGTACGCCAACAACATTTCCAACCGGAATGATTTTTAGAAATAACGACGTTTTTGCAAGAACTCGTGGTATTTTCTTAAATTATGCCGGTAATACTGATGTTTACAACAATAAAGTAAGAGTAAATCAAACGCAAAGCGGTAGTTTAAGTTATGGTATTTGGGGATTTACAATAGGTGATTCCTTAAACATAACCAATATATATAACAACCAGATAACATTACTTTCTACTGCAAATTCTGGTGCAGGATTCGGAATAATTGGTATAGAAGCTGGTTCAAGAGGAACCTATAATATTTATAATAATATGATTACTGGTTTCACTACAACAACAGCTACATCAAATCCAAATATTATTCTAATTGGAATTAGACTGCAAGGTGCATTAGTTAAAGCGAACGTATTTCATAACTCAATCTATATGCCTGATTTGACATTAGTGCCTGGAACAGGTACAGTTCTATATTCAGGATTGTACATCGCAAATGGAACAAACATTGTTAAAAATAATATTGTTCATTCTGATGAAATAAATTTCCCATCTTACTGTATTTATAGAGCAGGTGCTTTAGGAACATTGGTTTCAGATTACAATGATTTCTTCCAGGCAGATACAATAGGAAATATTGGCTACTGGAATACAACAGCAACAAAAACTTTGACTAACTGGCAAGTTGCTTCTAGTTTAGATGCTAATACTTTAAATGTTACCGCTCCTTTTACAACAGCAAGTGATTTACATATTGCTGATGGAACGGGTACATTATTAGAATCAGCCGGAACACCAATTGCATCGGTAACAACTGATATTGATGGACAAGCACGTAACTTATCTACTCCAGATATTGGTGCAGATGAATTTGCAGGTATGGTTCCATTAAATGCTCCAACTGATCTTATAGCTGTTGCTGATACATTTAGAGTAAGTCTTAGCTGGACAGATAATTCCACAAACGAACTTGGATTTATCCTTGAAAGAAAAAATGGAGATACTTTAAGTGTTGATCCTTATGTAGTTATAGATAGTGTTGGTGTTAATGTTGTAGCATATATAGATTCAGGCAGAACACCTTTTACTACTTATACCTACAGAGTAAAAGCTTATAGTGGTACTGGAGAATCTTTATACAGCAATGAAGCTACAACAACTACAATAATTCCTGTTGAATTAACTTCATTTGCAGCAAGTGTTGGAACAGATAATCAGATTTCAGTTGTATGGTCAACTGCTACAGAACTAAATAACAGCGGCTTTAATTTAGAGCGTAAGTTAGATGGTGAATGGCAGAAGGTTGCATTTATTGAAGGTAAGGGAACAACAACCGAAAAAACTGATTATTCATTTGTTGATAAATTTAAGTATGAATC
>JAGPCI010000063.1 GCA_018058165.1 Bacteroidia bacterium | reverse complement strand
GTTTTTTGGTTTAAACCAATTTTCTATTTCATTAATTGATTGATTTGTTTGGTTTATGCTGTTTGTTGTAGTTGCAATAATCTGTTGTGTTTTCTTTCTGTTTTTTGGGTTTGATGCAGGTTTATCATCCAAAACTATAGCAGGAGTTGGTTGTGGTTTAGTTTGTATAATTTGTTGCTTTTGGGATGGTGCATCGGCAATTTGATTAGTATCATTACTTGTACTCCACATCAACCAAATGCCTATAATAACTGCCGAAAGTGTGCTCATAAAAATTATGGGTTTAAAGTTAAAAAAGCGATTTTTTACAAAGCTTTTAGCATTTATTAAATGCTCAATATCCTTCACTTCAATTAAGGGCATTTGTTGTTTGGCAGCATTCAAATAATCTTGTAAATCCTTATTCATACCAAACTCCTTTCAATTGGTTAATTGTGCTTGTGGTTTCTGTTTTAAGTAAATTGTTTAAAGTAATGCGGGCTCGGTGTATATTGCTTTTTACACCACCAATACTTGTTTTTTGTAAAGTAGCAATTTGTTCCATAGTTAGTCCACTTATTTCAAACCAAACCAATGCATCCCGTTGTTTGTTAGGTAGTTTTTGTAGAGCTTTATTTAACTCATAAAGCAATAGTTGGTTTTCGGTATTGGTATTGTCTGTTATTTGTTCTGCTTTTTGCATATCAAACCAACCCCAATACTTCTTTCGCCTAATTTTTGTATTCACAATATTTGAGGCCACACTAAATAAATAACTTAAAAAAGCAGTTTCATCTTTAAGTTTTTCTAAGTTTTCAAAAGCAATTAATATTGTATCGCTCACTACATCTTTAGCATCCTCCTTATCCCAAACTAAAGTTTGCACAAAACGGCACAACCTTGCGTTTAATGGCTGGTATAATTCCATAAACAGTTGTTGTTTGTTTTGCTTGGTTCCGCTCAATTTATTAGTGGTTGTTCTGTCAGTAGGTTGTTTAAATAAGTAAAAAGTTTCAAATCTTAGCTTTGTAATTTTGTAATAATCTAATTTTCAAGAGGAAATAATTTTAAAACAAGTGCTTTTAAATGGTTATTCACACCTTGTTAACTGCCAAAGTGCCTTTAAATATTGGGTTGGCTTTATTTATGTAAAAAAGCCACCGTTGCACCATAAATTTTATTATTTTTACCGCCCTTAAAAAGCACAGACAAACAACAACAGATGATAGGTTCTATATTCAATACCATTGCAAAGGTCTTTGGTAGTAAATCTGAAAGAGATTTAAAAACAATAATCCCAGTAGTTAAACAAATTAATGTTATTTACGAAGAGTTACGCAACATAAGCAATGATGAGTTGCGTGGCAAAACAGCTCAATTTAAAGCAACTATTGCCGATTATTTAAAAGATATAGATACCGAGATTGAAACAATAAAAGAAGAAGCTGAGGCATTAAAAACCGACATGTTTGTTAAGGAAGAGTTGTTTCGTTCGCTTGATAAATTAAAAAAGAAACGTGACGAAGAGCTTGAAGCGGTATTAAACCAAATTTTACCCGAAGCATTTGCTGTGGTTAAAGAAACGGCCCGCAGGTTAAGCGAAGATAAAGAGCTGGTAGTAACAGCTACCGATTATGATAAAGAGTTATCCACTTACACGCGTGTTAAAAAACCAGTTAGAATTGAAGGCGACAAAGCCATTTGGAGCAATACTTGGGAAGCCGCAGGTAGCACTGTAGTTTGGAATATGGTACATTATGATGTGCAGCTAATTGGTGGTATGGTTTTGCATGAAGGTAAAATTGCTGAAATGGCAACGGGTGAGGGTAAAACCTTGGTATCTACTTTACCGGCATACTTAAATGCACTTGCTGGTTTAGGTGTACATATTGTTACTGTAAACGATTATTTGGCACGAAGAGATTGTGAATGGAATGGCCCATTGTTTGAGTTTCATGGATTAAGAGTAGAATGTATAGATTACCATCAACCCAACTCTGCCGAAAGAAGGAAGGCTTATAAAGCGGATTTAATTTACGGTACCAATAACGAGTTTGGTTTTGATTATTTACGTGATAACATGTCGCGCGATTTAACTGAATTGGTTCAAGGCAAGCATCATTTTGCTATGGTTGATGAGGTGGATAGTGTGTTAATTGATGATGCACGTACGCCTTTAATTATTAGTGGTCCTGTTCCTAAAGGTGATGATCAGCAGTTTCATATATTAAAACCTAGGATAGAAAAAATTGTAAATGCGCAAAAAGCATTTGTAAATACAGCATTAAACGAGGCTAAAAAATTAATTGCTGCCGGTAACGAAAAAGATGGCGGTTTCAGACTTTTACAAGCACACCGTGGTTTACCTAAAAACAGCTCTATTATTAAATATTTAGGTGAGCAAGGCATTAAACAAATTTTATTAAAAACAGAAAACTTCTACATGCAAGACCAACAAAAGGAAATGCATAAAGTAGATGCTGATTTATATTTTACCATTGAAGAAAAACAAAACTCGGTTGAGTTAACCGAAAAAGGTGTTGATTTAATTACATCATCAGGCGAAGATGCTCAGTTTTTTATCATTCCTGATGTGGGTGCTGCAATTGCTGAGATTGAAAAATCAACCCAGGCAGATGAAGATAAAGTAAAAACTAAAGAGCAATTAATGCTCGATTTTTCTATCAAATCTGAACGTATACACACTGTTAACCAATTGCTAAAGGCATATTGTATGTTTGATAGGGATGTGGAATACATACTTGCTGATGGTAAAGTAAAAATAGTTGACGAACAAACTGGCCGTGTGCTTGACGGGCGTAGATATAGTGATGGATTACACCAAGCAATTGAAGCAAAAGAAAATGTAAAGGTTGAAGCAGCTACACAAACATACGCTACAGTAACTCTACAAAACTATTTCCGTATGTACCACAAATTAGCTGGTATGACGGGTACTGCAGAAACAGAAGCAGGTGAGTTTTGGGAAATTTATAAATTAGATGTGGTTGTTATTCCTACTAATCGTGTTATTTCTCGTAAGGATGAGAATGATGTAATTTATAAAACCAGACGCGAAAAGTACAATGCTGTAATTGATGAAATTCAGAAATTAAGCGAAGCTGGTAGACCTATTTTGGTTGGTACTACATCTGTTGAGGTGAGTGAAACATTGAGTAAAATGTTGCAATTGCGTAAAATTAAACATAATGTGTTAAACGCAAAACAACACCAACGCGAGGCTGATATTGTTGCAGAAGCAGGACAATCAGGTACTGTTACTATTGCCACCAACATGGCTGGTCGTGGTACGGATATCAAGTTAGGTGCAGGAGTTAAAGATGCTGGAGGTTTGGCCATTATTGGTACCGAGCGCCACGAGTCGAGACGTGTAGATAGACAGTTACGTGGACGTGCAGGTCGTCAAGGAGATCCAGGTTCTTCACGTTTTTATGTGTCACTCGAAGATGAGTTGATGCGATTATTTGGTAGCGAACGTATTGCTTCTGTAATGGATAGGTTAGGTATGAAAGAGGGCGAAAACATCGAACACTCTTTAATTACTAAAAACATTGAACGCGCACAACGTAAGGTTGAACAAAATAACTTTGGTATTCGTAAACGTTTATTAGAGTATGATGATGTAATGAACAGCCAACGTGAGGTTATTTATACCAAACGTAGAAATGCTTTAAATGGCGATAAGCTTGATTTGGATTTTAATAACATGCTTCATGATGTGTGTTACGAATTGGTTGAGCAGTTTAGAGATGCTAAAAACTTTGCAGAGTTTAAACTAGATTGTATAAGGTTATTTGCCTACGACCCTCAAATGAATGAAACAACATTTATGGGCAGTAAGGTTGATGATGTGGTGAATATTTTGTTTGACGAATTAATCAATCATTACAACCAAAAGTGCGAGCACATTGCAAAAGATACTTTCCCTGTAATTAAAAATGTTTTCGAAAACCAAGGGCAACAATTTGATACCATTGGCGTTCCGTTTACTGATGGAATAAAAGGATTACAAATTGGTGTTAACCTTAAAAAAGCATACGAAACAGAAGGCGCTGAGGTTATCAAAACTTTCGAAAAATTCACTACACTTCATATTATTGATGATGAGTGGAAGGAACATTTACGCGAAATGGATGAGTTAAAACAATCAGCTCAAAATGCAGTGCTCGAGCAAAAAGATCCATTGTTGATTTATAAGCTTGAGTCGTTTAACTTATTTAAAGATATGTTAAGCCGTGTTAACCGCGAAGTATTAAGTATGTTGTTTAAATCGTTTGTGCCAATGCAAGAAACTCAGGCAGCAGCAGCAGCACCGCAACTAAAACCAGTGCAACAAGTTCGTCAGGTGGCTCAACCAAAATTACAAACCAGCCGCCCAGATGAAATTGCAGAAGCATTAAAAGCAAATGCAATGGCACGTGAAGGAGCGGGCGAAGCACCAAAACAACAACAAATTATTAACGATAATAAAATAGGAAGAAACGACCTTTGCCCATGTGGTAGTGGAAAAAAATATAAGTCGTGCCACGGCAAAGAAGCGTAATTAACCAATAACTTTTATCCGAAATTTGAGTTTGAAGTTTTAACTATCAAATTCAAATTTCGGATTTCTACTTTATTAATAAACAAAAAATTGAACCTGTAAGTAGCCATTAACTCAAAAAAGCTACTGATTTATAACCCAAATGGAAGAATTAAATATTTACATCGAACACACTAATTTAAAGCCAGACGCAACGCATCAGGATATTATTAAATTGTGTGAAGAAGCAGTTGAACATGAATTTTACGGAGTATGTGTTTCTCCATATTATGTGCAATTGGCTAAAAAAACCATCAAAAAAGCACCTGTTAAAATTATTACAGTAGCGGGCTTTCCGTTTGGATATAATACTGTGGCAAGCAAGGTTGAAGAAACAAAAAAAGCAATTATTGGCGGTGCTGATGAAATTGATGTGGTACTAAATATTGCTGCTTTTAAAAGTGGTGATGACGGAACTGTTTTAAACGATTTGCAAGCGGTAATAATGGCTTGCCATTTGCAAAATAAAATTGCTAAAGTAATTATCGAAACAGCACTTTTAACAAAAGAAGAAATAGAAAAAGCATGTAGAATTTGTGCTGATTGCGAAGCTGATTTTGTAAAAACATCTACAGGTTATGCAGCTAGCGGAGCTAAAGTAGAAGATGTGGAGTTGATGCGTAAAATACTTCCTGCAAAAATTAAAATTAAAGCGGCTGGTGGCATTAGAGATACTGAAACTGCATTGGCTATGATAAAGGCTGGAGCTACCCGCTTGGGAACATCAGCAAGTTTAGCTATTATTGGTGTTGAACAAACTGTTTAAATAATATGAAAACGATATTAGTTGTAATGTTAAGTTTATGGGCAATAAACAAATCGTATGCACAGCAATATGTGCAAGTTTTGGGCGATGCTAACTTAGATTCATTGGTGCTACAAAATATCGAACATAATAAAATTGCCGAAGGGATTCAGGGTTATCGCATTCAAATATTTTTTGGAAGTGATAGAAAGGCGGCTAACGATGCGCGTACTAAATTCTTACAACTTTTTCCTGAAGTAGAAGCATATTTGGTTTATCAACAACCAAACTTTAAGGTGCGGGTTGGCGATTTTCGTAATCAATTAGAAGCACAACCCGTTTATCGAAGTATATTAACCCAGTTTGAAACGGTTTTTATCGTTCCTGATAAAATTGCTTTGCCAAGATTGTCAGAATAGTTTAACCAACCTACATTACAGTATTTATTTTTTAGTATTAAATTATTTAAATTATGAAATTAGTAACCTACCAAAATCAAAATACCACCAATTTAGGTATTTTAATTGATGATAATATTTACAATTTACAACAATTAAACAGTGCATTGCCAAACAATATGCGTGCTTTTTTAATTGGTGGTCATGAAACCATGAATGCTGCAATGCAAATAGATGCAGATTTAAAAAGTGGTAAACTAACTACTAATGCAATTAAGTTGGCTAATGTAACTTTACTTGCTCCTGTAAACGAGCCTACATCTTGCCGTGATGGTTATGCGTTTCGTCAGCATGTTGCATCGGCCCGCAAAAACCGTGGTGTACCAATGATTCCAGAGTTTGATCAATACCCAATTATGTATTTTACAAACCATAATGCGGTACAAGGTCCTGGAGAAGTGGTGTGTATGCCCGACCACATGGAGAAGTTGGATTTTGAATTAGAAGTTGCTATTGTGGTTGGTAAAAAAGGACGTAATATCAAAGCAACTGAAGCCGATGCTTATATTGCTGGTTACATGATTATGAATGATATGAGTGCCCGCACTTTGCAAATGGAAGAAATGCTGTTAAACCTTGGCCCAGCAAAAGGAAAAGATTTTAGTACAGTTGTTGGTCCTTTCTTTGTAACGCCTGATGAGTTGGAACAATATGTTGTGCCTGCAAAACAAAATCATGTTGGCCGCAATCACAACCTAAAAATGAAATGTTGGGTAAATGGGATTTTAGTTAGCGAAGGAAATGTGGCTGATATGGATTGGACTTTTGCCGAAATTTTAGAGCGTTGTGCTTATGGTGTTGATATTTACCCTGGAGATATTATTGGAAGCGGAACTGTAGGTACGGGTTGCTTTTTAGAGCTTAATGGTACAGGTTTACTTAACGATAAAAACTTTAAACCACAATGGTTAAAAGATGGCGATGTAGTAGAGATGGAGATTACTGGATTAGGTCGTTTAATTAATAACATTAAAAAAGTAGATACCGATTTCAGTATTTTAAAACTAAAAAAAACTGCACCTAGTGCATCATAAAAATAACTAAATTAAATTTTTCGAAAAAGCCGGCTTGTTGAAGTTGGCTTTTTTTGTGCTTTTTTTGATATAGGTAATTGTTTGTTATAGAGTAGCTGTGGTTTTATTGCCTGTTTTTTTCTCATCAAAGTAGATACTAAAGCGCGTATTGTTTAGTTGTATATTAATTACAATTTATTAATGGAGAATATTGTCACAAAAAAATCATAGAAATTGTTAAATTCGCCAATGCTAGGCTTAAGCGTATATTTAGATACTAAGCTTACTAACCGTTAATTTGGGTTTAATTATTAAGCTAAATCACATTAACCAATAAGTTTATTTTGTAGTGTGGCGCAATAAAATAATTTTGCGTTTTATAAGTTAAGTATCAAAAAAAAGGAATTTTAAAGAGTTTGTATAATACAAGAAAATATTTTAGTTGGAGCATAGCCTTATTAGCAGTTTTAGTGCTGGTATTGGCCTGTAATCCAACACGCGATAGAAGGATAAATAGAAAATGGCATACCCTTACGGGGCATTACAATGTGTACTTTAATGGCGAAATTAAGTTTTTAGAAACCGTTGAAGGTTTTGAAAAAGGTACACAAAACGATTTTAATAAAATACTTCCTGTTTTTATTACACCAGATGAAGCTGCTGGAAAAGGCTTGGCATCATCAATGGATGAGGTAATTAAAAAAACATCTAAATCAATACAAATGCATACCGTAGGTAGTTATACTGACGATAGTTATTTGTTAATGGGTAAGGCTCAGTTTTATAAACATGATTTATTTGCTGCACTCGAAACTTTTCAATACATCAACTCAAAATATCCCAAAACCGATATAACAAAAGAGGCTACTGCATGGATTGCCAGATGTTATGATGGCTTAAAAAAACAAGGTGAAGCCGAAGCTGTAATGGGGTTGTTGATTAGTGAAATTGACCCTGCAAAATTTTTAGGTAAAAAGAAAGTTCCCGAAAAATTTGATGTTAAAGTACAAAAGTTAACCAAGGCACAAAAGTCGTTTATTTATGCAACTGCTGCCGATATTTACCTTAAACAAGAGAAGTACAATCTGGCTGCCGAAAGGTTAAAAGTAGCTTTGTTAAACGCCACCAAAAAGGATAATAAAATCCGCTACAATTATATCTTAGGTCAGTTGTTTTTATTGCAAGATAGCATTCCTCAAGCCAAGCTATCTTTTACTAAAGTTGTAAAACTTTTAGCTCCTTACGATTTTGAGTTTAATGCCAATTTAAACCTTACCCGTACTTACGACCCTAAAAATAGAAGAGAAGTAAATCAAGTTAAACGTAATTTAAAAAAGATGCTTAATGATGATAAAAACGAAGGTTTATATGATCAGGTTTATTTTGAATTAGCTAAGATAGAATATGCGGATAAGGATATTCCAAATGCGATTAAGCACTTTCAATTATCAATAACCAACAGTACCAAAAATCCTACTCAAAAAACGCAAAGTTATTTGGCTTTAGGTGATATTTATTTGGCCATGCCTGATTACAGAAAAGGGCAGGCTTATTATGATAGTGCAGCTGCTGTAATTCCTGCTGAAGACAAAAACTACAAAAAAGTTCAAGATAAAAAGAATGTGTTAAGCGAGTTAATTAGCAATATTTTAACCATCGAAACACAAGACAGTTTACAAAAACTATCAAAGCTAAATAAAGCAGAATTAAACACAAAAGTAGATGGATGGATTTTGGCCGCTAAACTTAAAGCCGACCAAGATGCTAAAAATGCAATTGCACAAAAAGAATTGCAACAACAAGCCGAATTAAATAAGCCCATTGGTGGTTCGCCTGCTTTACCTGGTTTAGGTATCGAGTCGGGGCAATGGTATTTTTATAACGCTTCAGTTAAATCGGCTGGCGAGCAAGAGTTTTTTAACCAACGTAAATGGGGCCGAAGAGAAAATGAGGATTTTTGGCGAATTGCTGCTAAAGAAAAACAAAAAAATCTGAATGCAAACGATGGCAGTGAAAGCAATGATGGCGTTAAAAAGGATACCACACAATTAACAAAATCTAATACAACTACCCCTACGCCTGATGGTGAAAAAGGTGATGCAGAAAAGCCTAAATTATCAGACGACAGGGCAGATTGGGTTAAGGATATACCCTATTCGCAAAGTGAATTAGAGAAATCGGATGATAAAATTAAAGAAGCCTATTATAATTTAGGTAGTATTTATGATGATAAAATTAAAGATAACAAAGAGGCGATAACAAGTTATACTAATTTAAACAAACGGTTTCCGGCAAACAAATACGAACCTGAAGCTTTGTATCATTTATACAAATTATACACGGCACAAAAACAAACAGAAAAGGCCGAAAAGGTAAAGGAAGAATTAATAGCTAAATATCCCGAAAGTAACTTCGCATTAATTATTCAAAACAAAAAAGTTATTACAACCGAAAGCTCAACCAATAAAGAAATTGTAGCTGCATACGAAAATATATACCAGTTATATTTAGAGGGAAAATATGCCGAAGTAAAAAAATATAAACGTGAGGCCGACCAAAAATATAGTGGTAATGCCATGCAAGCTAAGTTTGATTTTGTATATGCCTTAGCTGTTAGTAAAACCGATTCGCTTGGTGCATTTAAACTTGAATTAATGGGCATTACTAAGGCCTATCCAAAAACTGATATTGCCGAGCGAGCACAAGATATTTTAAACCTAATTGAAAATCCAACGGCTGCAAAAGCTAAGGAAGAAGATGCTAACAAACCTGCGTTTGAATTAGAAGCCGATGCCCCACATTATTATGTATTTGCTACTAAAGCAGAAAAGTTTGATATGAATGATTTATTGCAAAGCATGATAAATTACAACGAGGAGTATTACTCGCTTGAAACTTACCGTGCAAATACATTAATATCTAATGATGGTTATCAGTTACTTTATGTGCGCGAGTTCAAGCAACTTAACGCAGCAGTGCAATATTATAATGGGTTTGATTTAGTTAATTTTTATAAAACTAACTTAAAAACAGGTATTAATTATATACAGTTTGTTGTATCAACCGATCAATTTAAAAAGCTGCTAAAAGAGAAAAAAATTGATGAGTATAACAATTTTTTCAAGGAGCAATTACCCGGACTTTTAAAACAAATTAAACCGTGAGTGTAAGCGAATATTTATTTAATAACAGATACGCTAAATTTTTAATTTGGTTGTGGGTGGCTGTTTTCTCAGGAATTGCAGCCTTTACTTTTTTTGTGTTTATGGTTAGCTGGGGTTGGTTTGGTGAGTTGCCACCGCTTGAAGAGCTTGAAAATCCGAAAACATATTTAGCTTCAGAAATTTATGCCGAAGATGGTGTTTTGCTGGGAAAATATTATTTGCAAAACAGGTCAAATGCAACTTTTGAGGAGTTAAGTCCTAATGTTGTAAATGCACTTATTGCAACAGAAGATGTGCGCTTTCATCAACACTCGGGTATTGATTTTAGAAGGTTTGCAAGTGCTGTTTTATTTTTAGGTAAACGTGGTGGGGCAAGTACGATAACCCAACAGTTGGCTAAAAATTTATTTCCGCGTAAAAGATTTGATAACGTATTTAATAAAGCAACCACCAAACTTAAAGAGTGGATTACTGCAATTAGAATTGAAGAACGTTATACCAAAGAAGAAATTATTACCATGTATTTTAATACGGTTGAATTTGGTGGAAACTCGTTTGGAATTAGTAGTGCAGCTAAAACTTTTTTTGGTACTTCTGCTTTAGAACTTTCGCCTGTTGAAGCAGCCATGCTTGTAGGTATGCTTAAAGCGCCAACAAAATATAGCCCGGTTCGCAACCCAGAGCGTGCATTGTTTAGGCGAAATACTGTACTTGGGCAAATGCTTAAATACGACTATCTTGATAAGGTTGCGTACGATTCGTTAAAAGTAAAACCGATTGAATTAAAATATTTAGAAGAAAATCATAATGATGGTTTAGCGCCTTATTTTAGAGAACATTTAAGACAAGATTTATTAGCTTGGTGCGAAGAGAATGGTTACAATTTGTATAAAGATGGGTTGAAAATTTACACCACCATTAATAGCAAAATGCAAGCCATGGCAGAAGAGAGCACACAGGCTCATTTAAAAGTTATGCAAGCTAAGTTTTTCGACCATTGGAAAGGCCGCGAGCCATGGGGTGAGTATAAGGAATTAATTACCGCTGGGATGAAACGCAGCGACCGTTATCGAATAATGAAAGCTAGTGGAGCCAGTGATGCTGAAATTGAAAAGGCATTTAATACTCCAGTTAAAATGAAGGTGTTTAGTTATACCCGTGGCGAAGTTGATACAGTAATGACTCCAATGGATTCTATTAAATATTACAAGTATTTTATGCAAGCTGGGTTAATGAGTATGGACCCAACTACTGGAT
>JAGPCI010000298.1 GCA_018058165.1 Bacteroidia bacterium | reverse complement strand
CAATTGGTTAGTAAAGGCAGGGCCAGCGATGGTTAATACTGCATTTAAGTTCGGGTTGCCCGTAAAAGGCATAATAAAAGCAACTGTATTTAAGCAGTTTTGTGGTGGCGAAAGTATGGCCGATTGTGACAAAGCCATGAACCAATTATACAGCTATAATGTAGGAACTATTTTAGATTACAGTGTAGAGGGTGAAGAAAAAGAAGAAAACTTTAACTATACAGCTACCGAAACTTTAGAAACAATTGTTAAAGCCAAGAATAACCCCAAAATTCCGTTTTGTGTATTTAAAACTACTGGTTTAGCGCGTTTTGATTTGCTTGCAAAAGTAACAGCAAAAGAAACACTTACTGAACAAGAAACGATTGAATTTGACCGTGTAAAACAACGTGTTTACAACATCTGTAAATCGGCACACGATAATGATGTGCGCATTTTTATTGATGCCGAAGAAACATGGATACAAACTGCTATTGATGATTTAGCACACGAAATGATGTTGGCCTTTAATAAGCAAAAATGTATTGTATATAACACCTTACAATTGTATAGGCATGATAGGTTGGCTTTTTTAAAAACAAGTTTAGCTGATGCCAATAAACATGGTTACTTTTTAGGCGTAAAATTGGTACGTGGCGCCTACATGGAAAAAGAACGTGAGCGTGCTGAAAAAATGGGTTATCCAAGTCCTATTCAGCCTGATAAACAAAGTTGTGATAAAGACTATGACGACTCTTTACGTTTTTGTATAGAACATATTGATAAAATAAGCATTTGTGCTGGTTCGCACAACGAACAAAGTAGTTTATTACTAACAGAATTAATGGCTAAAAACGGAATAGCAATTAATGATTCGCGCATATACTTTTCGCAATTGTATGGCATGAGCGACCACATCAGTTATAACTTATCAAATGCTGGATATAATGTAGCAAAGTATTTGCCTTATGGACCAATAAAAGCTGTATTACCTTATTTGTTTAGACGTGCAGCAGAAAACACATCTGTAAAAGGCCAAGCAGGAAGAGAATTAAATTTAATTTTAAAAGAAATGGCCAGAAGAAAAAAGGCCTAATTTTTTTGAACTTGCTGTTGCTCTTGAAGCCATATCATACCCACAATAATCATTGGGTAATAGGCTAACCAAAATGGCCGTCCATCTGCAAAGGTGGTAATAAATGCAAAAGCATACATAGCAATTGCTGTAACTACCAAAGCCAATGTGGCCAACTGTAATGGGCTTTTAATAATGGTTTGATATTTTATGGATAATGCATATAAAAAACCAACCAAACCCAAACTTAATATTGGCGCAAGTAATGAGTTAATACGATTTATGTTTAACAAAATATTGCTGCTATTGGCTACCCAAAATAGGTTGTTTTTTTCGCCAGGTGTTATGTATGCATATTGCCTAACTAAATAACTTAATGCTACATATAGTACAGTTAAAAGTATAGCTAAGCCAATTGCTTTTTTGGGTTTGCCCTGCATAAATTGGTACACCACTGCAAATGGAATAACAACCACAATAGCCTCTTTAGCTAAAAATCCAATTGTAAATCCTAATATTAACATGGCTACTTTTTGGGCAAGCACAGCATAAATACAAATACTTACAAAAAACATTACCCCAGGATCTATATAACCTATGGTGGTATAATAAAATGTTGGAAACGAAAGTATAAACAACATCAACCCAAGCCATACATAACCTTTATTAATACCTACTAATAACATACTTTGGTATAGGATAACTAAACTTAATAAAAGTAAAAGTTGGTTGGTTACATTAATGGCTGATAAAGGCGAAAGTGGCAGAACAGACGCAACCAAAGGCACCAATAAGCGCCAATTAGAAGCAGGTCTTATTACATCAGAGGGCACATCGCCTCTAAAATATTCTACATAAGCGATAAAATATCGGGCATCGTTTAGTGGCCTGTTAACCAAAGTAGTATTGCGATTAAACCTAACACTGGTAACCCCAATAAATAAAACTAAAGTTACAGTTAGCAACCAAAGGATAGATTTTTTTGCTAAAAAATTTGCTGAAATGTGTAATATCTTCAATTGATATTTATGTTAAAGTATTGGGGTGGGAAATTAACTGAAATAAATTAAAGTTAAACAAAGGGTTATGTTTGGATGGTTAATTAAAGCCTGTTTTAAAAAACAATTCCAGCTACCATATCAGCCCAAAATAAAAAAGGATTAAATATTCTACAATTAAGTTATCAGACTTTTTACACCCAATTTTTTGCGTGAAAAATATATATTTATGTTGATAAATGGTAAATTACTCATGTGGTTTCACGACACAAAAAGTGTTCAAGTAACTGACAAATAGTAGCACAAACATATCCACACCTATGTGGATAGTATATATTAAGGTTGTATATATGTTAATGGCGTGAAACATTTAATTTGATGCTTAGTAAACCAATAAAATTATGCTGTTAACCTATTTCGGTCATTCGTGCTTTAAATTAGAAATTGGAGGTAAAACCCTAATTTTTGATCCATTTATTAGAGGTAATGCTTTAGCTTCAAACATAAATTTTGAGGAAATAACTGCCGATTATATTTTAGTATCGCATGGCCACGATGACCATACAGCCGATTTAATTGATTTAGCCAAACAAACTGGTGCAAAAGTAATTTGTAATTGGGAAATACACGCGTGGTTGCAAACCAAAGGAATTACCAATACCCACCCAATGAATATTGGTGGCAAATGGAAATTTGATTTTGGTGAAGTGCAAATGGTTTTTGCTGCGCACTCTAGCTCGCTGCCCGATGGAACTTATGGAGGAACGCCTGCTGGTTTTATTGTTGCAAACCAGCACGACCATGATGCGATTTATTATGCAGGTGATACGGCATTATTTAGCGATATGAAATTACTTACCGAAAGGTATATGATTAACTTAGTGGTATTGCCAATTGGCGATAACTTTACAATGGATTATATTGATGCAAACCGTGCAGCCGATTTATTGGGTTGCGAAAAAGTAGTGGCTATGCATTTTGATACTTTTGAGTATATCAAAATTAATCATAGTGATGCCATTGCTTATTTCGAGCATCATAACAAAACGCTTATTTTACCTGCCATTGGCAGCACAATTACTGTATAAATTAATAAAGACTTTTATATAAATCATGGGAAAAATAATATCAGTAGTAAATCAAAAAGGTGGCGTAGGAAAAACTACTACTGCAGTAAATTTAGCCGCAAGTTTAGCGGT
>JAGPCI010000297.1 GCA_018058165.1 Bacteroidia bacterium | reverse complement strand
ACGATATAAGGGTAGCTATTAAAGGCGACCGTGATGCAGATATGCCAACAGTAAAACGTGTAATTGCAATATTGCAAGAGAAAAAAGTGAATAGATTTAATTTTATTACTAGCATGGAGAAATCTGGCGAGTAATACTTACACTTTAATAAAAAAAACACATGTCAGAAATAGATACCTCCGGTGGCGGTGGTAAACATAAAGGTGGTAAAAAAAGAGGCAAAAAAATCTCGACTAGGGTAGATTTTACTCCCATGGTGGATTTGGGCTTTTTATTGATTACCTTTTTTATGTTAACTACTAGCATGAATCAGCCACAAACAATGGAGATTAACATGCCTGTTAAGGATGAAATTAAAAATCCTGAAGACGAAAGTAAAGTAAAGGCATCGCAGGCAGTTACCGTTTTGTTGGCAAGCAACGATAAAATTGTTTATTATTTTATTGACCCAGTAAGTGGTGAGCCGCTTACACCAGAAATTACTAATTATAGTGCTGGTGGTGTGCGTGCAATGTTGCTTAAAGAAAATAAAAAACGTAATCCTGTTTTAGATAGTATTCCTGTTTACAAGGAAATGCTAAATACTGGTAAAATTAAAGAAGACCAATATAAGAGTTATGTAAGTGGAATAAAGGCTTATAAAGATGCTTTAATTGTAGTAATAAAAGCTTCCGACAAATCAAGATATAACAATTTAGTTGATATATTAGACGAGATGCTAATTTGTAATATTGGAAGGTATGCGGTTGTGGATATTACGCCACCAGAAGTAGAGATGATAAAAACAGCAAACCTCGAATAATTAGGAAAACCATATGTCAAAACTTTCAAAAATTAACATTTTCGATAGCAACTGGGTTGACCTTATTTTTAAAGGCCGAAACCAGGAATACGGTGCTTATGTGCTTCGTAAAAAAGGTAACGAAAATACCAACAAAGGCATTTTATATGCCATTATTTTGTTTACGTTAGTTATTTCTACACCAATGCTAATAGACCTTGTAAAGGGTTTAGTACCAAAGGAAGCAGAAGATGTTAAAGTAACCGAGGTAACAACTTTAGAAGAACCACCACCGGTAGACAAGAGTGCTCCGCCTCCCCCACCGGTTGAACCACCACCACCATTAAAATCAACAGTAAAGTTTACACCACCAGAAATTAAACCTGATGAACAAGTGCCAGACGAGCCACCTCCTGCACAAGATGAAATGAAGGATAAGGATGCTGGAACAAAAACAATAGAAGGCGACCCAAATGGTATTGACGAAAGTTTATTACAAACTGGTGATGGCGATGGATTAACTGGAGATGCAGAACCTGAGTTTGTAATTTTTGCGGAACAAACTGCAGAATTTCCGAACGGAAATTTATTTGAATGGTTAGCTAAAAACATACAATATCCAGAACTTGCCAAACAAAATGGACTTGATGGTAAAGTTACTATTCAGTTTATTGTAGAAAAAGATGGTAAAATTACCAATGTTGAAGTAGTGAAAAAAGCAGGTTGGGGATTTGATGAAGCAGCTTTAGAAGTTGTAAAGAAAATGCCAGCTTGGAAACCAGCAAAACAAAACGGTAAAGCAGTAAGGTTACAAATGAGCCTTCCTGTTAGGTTTACCTTATCAAACTAAAAAATATAACAGCGTGAAACTCGAAAACAATAGAGCCAAACGCGATTTTAAAATAGCCAGATTACTAAGTTCATTCGGAGTAATCATGGCTATTTTTTATTTCGTAATGGGTGTAACATTTATTGTGTTTCCTTTATTTGACAGTATTCCGTCAATAAATAGATATAGCATAAGTGTTTTGTTAATTTTGTATGGTTGTTTTAGACTATATAGATTTTTTAAACAAAATAATACAACCATTAAAAATGATGATGACGAAAATGATGATGACGAATAAACTTATTGCAATCTTAATATTATCAGTAACTATAGTTGCTTGTAATAATGCATCAGCCCCAAAACATACCGATACCAATATTAGCGGAAATGTAAACATTAGTGTTGATGAAAGTTTGAAGCCAATAATTGAAGCACAACGCGAAGTTTTTGAAGCATTATACCCTGATGCAAAGCTTAACATGATTTATACCAACGAGTATGATGCAATTAACTTACTTGCAATTGATAGTGCAAGAATAGCAATTGTAACACGAGAAATGTTACCTACAGAAAAAACAAATTTTGACAACAGAAAAATTGTTCCTAAAAATGTAGTGGTTGGTTATGATGCAATAAGCATAATTTTAAATAAAAATTGTAAAGACACTATATTTACCATTAGCCAATTGGCCGATATTTTAACAGGAAAGTACAGCACTTGGAGAGACATAAACCCTAAAAGTGCTAATACTAAATTTAAAGTTGTTTTTGATAATGCCAAAAGCGGTGCTGTGAGACATTTAAAGGATTCGATTTTAAATGGAGCTGAGCTAGGCAAACATTGTTATGCCGTAAATAGTAACCCCGATGTAATTGCACAAGTTGAAGATGATGTAAATACTATTGGTATTATTGGTGTTTCGTGGATTAGCGATAGAGACGATACCACAAGTTTAAATTTTTTAAATAAAATTACTGTAGCAAGTCTTGTGCCTTATAACCTTGAAACCGCTGAGGCACAAACTATGAAACCTTACCAAGCTTATGTAGCTTTAAAGCAATATCCTTTGTACAGAAAAATTACCATTATTAATCCTGAAGGTAGATATGGTTTAGGCACGGGGTTTGCAAGTTTTATAAATAGCGATAAGGGCCAGCGAATTTTTATGAAAAGTGGCATGGTACCAGCTAATGTTCCTGTAAGAATTATTAAATTAAATAACGATTAGAAATTATAGAATATGGATAAACTAATGTTAAAAACCCTAGTAATTGGAAGTGCAATAATTTTTAGTGCAGAAGCACAAACAATGCAAGATGGTTTACGAGCCCTTGATTTTGAAAAATACGAAGGAGCAAGAAACACTTTTTTACAACTTAGCCAAAAAGAGCCTGCTAATGGAGAAAACTGGTTTTATTTAGGCCAGTCGTACCTTAATTTATTTAAAGAAGATTCTGCAAAGTGGGCATATAATGAAGGTGTTAAACTAGCCCCTAAAACAGCATCAAACTATGTTGGTATTGGAGAACTTTTAGTAGCTGAAAATAAAATTGATGCAGCAAGAGCACAATTTAAAACAGCTCTAGACCTAAGCCGTGGCCGTGATGGAATGGTTAAAAATGCCAAAACGTTGCGTTTAATAG